>DAOLFI010000347.1:0-4546 GCA_035326385.1 Niabella sp. | reverse complement strand
ATAGCCATTATTCATGGATAGGGTTACTCCGGGTAACCCATCCAGGCTCCAGCGCCCGTCATCTGAGCTGAACTGTGTTTCATACAATACATTTTCCCTGGATTTTACATCATCCTTTTTACAGGCGCTGAACGCTATAATTAAAAACGCAATGGTTAGTACCGGATAATTCTTTTTCATGTTGCAACTTTTTATTTTATTAATTAAACTCTTTTTTCATTTCGGCTATTACTGTTTTTACAACAGCTCCGCCAGAATTAAAGCCGTTACTGCCATTAGGGCTACGCTTATAAGTATGTGAGCGCCATATTGTTTCTTTATCTTTGGACAGTACGGTAGCACTGATAGATACAGACTTACCTCCCCACGAGGTCCAGGTTACACCGCGGTGAGTATCTGCATTTATATCAATTAACAGATCGGCCTCTTTTTCGCTGTTTGCAATTTTCCAATAACCCCAATCACGCAGCGCTTCCTTAAAATCATTTACTACACCGGCTATATCTCCTTTTTCCTTTGACTGTAAAATATAGACCTTCCTTCCTTTTCTGGCCTCTTTATCCTGGGCAAAAGTTGCTGATGTGGAAATCAGTAAAATAAGAAGTAATTCAAATAAATGTTTCATAGTCTTTTGTTTAGAAGTTCAATGCTAAGGTCGGGTTAAAGCAGCCCTAAGACAATTGATATAAACCGTCATTTTTTTGTACCAGAAAACCTTTTCCTGAAATACCGGTTTTCATGGAGAAATGCTTTCAGTTTTAAACCCGATTTTTGTAATACGCTTAATATGCAAATAAGAAATGCTCATATAAACAAACAGGTAACAAACTGGTTGCTCTCTCTTGTTATCCTGATTACTGCTCATGATGCAATAGGCCAGGACACTGCCAGTGACAGCCTTCTACTGCTATACAAAAAAGCATCTGGCGATACAGCCAAAGCAAGACTACTGTTTGAAATCGGAGACCATTTGTCTGCTACAGACACTGCAAAGGCTATCAGATATATCCAACAGGGAATGCAGCTCGCGAAAAGCAATAGGTACACACAGGCCATCGGCCATTTTTACCAGGGCAGGTTATACATGGACTATAATTATGATGCAGGTAAAGCCGCATTTAAAAAAGCAAACAACCTGTTTGAAAAATTCTCTTCCGCAGAATCATACCTGTACCAATCACGCAGCTGGAGCAATATTGCGGTTATTGAACAATACCAGAATAATGATAAGGAATATACTAATATATTGCTGAACAAGGCTATCCCGCTTGCACTTAAATCAGGAGATAAAGTTAGGGTTGCAGGATATTATACATTAGTAGGACTTCCCTTCATGAACAACAGGAACCTGCAAAAAGCAATATATTATTTTTCGAAATCAAATGATATTATAAGAAACGTTAACCCTGAGAATGAGCATTTTCTCGGCAATTATGTCAATATAGCCAGATCTTATTGTTTTTTGAAAGATTATAACAGCGCAAAGAAATACCTAGATAGTGCTTACAGGTATACTCAACTTTTTCCTTACTCAGGATACAGCATCGACTACTATATTGTAAAAAGCATGTATCATATAGATCTTAAAGAAACTGAAAAAGGGATTAACAGCCTGGATAATGGTTTGAAATTAGCCAGGAAAAATAAGAATCCATTTGAAATTCGTGAACTGCTATACCAGAAAGCAAGAATATATGATGAGCAAAAAAATTATATCGAAGCAAAAAACACTATACAGGAGCTGCTAAATGGTGGTTATGGATTGGTTGATGGAGACAGAAAACAGCTTTATCACGACCTTGCTTATCTGCACGAGCAATTAGGAGATACAAAAGAAGCCTATAAATGGCTAGCGAAATATACAGAGTTTGCAGACAGCTTAACCGCTAAAAACAACAAGCTGGAATTTGCAAGGCTTGAAGCAAAGTATAACTATGAAAAAAAAGAAAAAGAATTACTGCTGGTGAGCAGCAAAGAAAAGATGCAGCGTATCCTGATGTGGACCAGCTTTGGAGGGCTTTTCACAGCTTCACTCCTGTTCATGTACTTTTATCGCCTAAGAAAGGCTAAATCAGAGCAACAGGTGCAATCATTAAAGCAACAGCAACAGATCGCGCTCACACAGGCTTTGCTGCAGGGCGAGGAAAAAGAACGTGCACGGCTGGCACGGGATCTGCACGATGGGCTTGGCGGCATGCTGGCAGGTGTTAAGATAAATCTCACCCATGCACTTCAGGAGATTAGTACCCCTCAGGTGGATAAGGCTATTAGCCAGTTAGATCATTCAATAACAGAGCTGCGCCGCATTGCCCGTAATATGATGCCGGAAGCACTGTTGCGTTCGGGGCTTGAAACAGCTTTAGCCGACCTTTGCCAGTCCCTCTCCAATGAGAAATTAAAGATCTGTCATAGTTTTATAAATACACATGCCGAAGCATTTTCCAAGCAGGTGCAGATCATTATTTTCAGGATTATACAGGAGTTGCTGACCAATATTGTAAAGCACGCAGAGGCATCAGAGGCCTATTTACAATGCAGCCAGGATGGCGCTTATTTTTATATTACCGTTGAAGACAACGGCAAAGGCATCAATCAATCAGGCTACGGCAGCCGCAGGGGCATAGGACTTGATAATATCCAAAGCCGGGTAGACTTTTTAAAAGGTAAAATGGATTTTAATTCAGAGCCCGGAAAAGGCACAATTACTAACATTGAAATCAGAACAGATGGCACCCTTTAAATTATCTGTAATTATTGTTGAGGATCACTCCATTATTGTTGAGGGCTTAAGCAGCATTATCAACAATGCAGATGAGCTTGAGTTATCAGGCGCTTTTTCTACTGCTGAAGAGGCAATGGAATTCCTGGAAACTAACACCGCGGATATCCTGTTGCTTGATATCAGCCTGCCTGCTATGTCCGATATAGAAATGTGCAGACTGGTGAAGCAAAAGAATAAGAAACTAAAGATCATCGCATTAACCAATCATACAGAAAGAAGTGTAATTAACGATATGCTGACCAATGGCGCAGATGGTTACCTGTTGAAAAATACATCCAAAAATGATCTTATTGAATCTATTTTTCAGGTACTGGATAATAAATTCATACTGCAATCGGAGCTGCAAAAAGTTTTATTCAGTAATACCCAGACCAGTAATACATTGCCCCGGCTTACTACACGTGAAAAGGAAATTCTTTTACTTGTGAGTAATGGTGCTACAACCGCGGCAATAGCATCACAGCTGTACATCAGCTCACAAACAGTTGAAACGCACCGCAGAAATCTGATGCAAAAATTTGAAGTAAATAACTCTGCAGCACTTATAAAAAAAGCTGTTGAACAGGGCTTTCTATAGATACATTCTCCCACTCAACTTTTCAGGATATTATCGGCTATAAAGCCGATAATTTAAATTATCGGTTGTAGAGCCGATATTTTGAAATATCGGTTATAAAGCCGATATTTATATAAAAAATGAAAAAGGCAATTGCAGTTATCACCGGCGACATTGTAAACTCAAGAAGCCAGAGACCTGTAAAATGGCAACCGAAGTTAAAGAAAGTACTAAGTAAATATGGGAAAGAACCTAAAGACTGGGAGGTTTACAGGGGTGATAGCTTTCAGTTACGGTTAAAGCCGGCAATGGCTTTTAGTGCTGCTATCCACATTAAAAGCTGTATTAAGCAGATAACCTATATGGATGTGCGCATGTCTATTGGCATCGGGAACGTTGAAAGCAATGCTCGCAAAGTAACAGCTGCTACCGGGGAGGCCTTTATTCGTTCGGGGGAAAGTTTTGATGGTTTGAAACGACAAACACTGGTATTGGATACAGGAAACACGGACCTGGATGAAATGCTGAACCTGATGATTGACTTATCGCTGCTAACGATGAATAACTGGAGCGAAACCGTGGCTGCTGTAATCAAAACCACTATCGAAAACCCCGAAAAAAATCAAAGTGAGATAGCCTCATTATTAAAAAAAACGCAAAGCAGCATCAGTGAGGCGCTGAAACGGGGTGGATTTGATGAGATCAAAAGACTGAATCAATATTATCAGAATAAGATTATGCAACTATGACAACACTATTTCTTAAGCTATTATTGGCTCATCTTTTAGGAGATTTCGTTTTGCAGCCAACTAAATGGGTAGCAGACAAAAATAAAAGAAAAGCAGCCTCACCCTACTTATACCTGCACGTATGCATACATGCAGCACTATTGCTGATAGTATTACAATTTAATGTAAAATACTGGTTGGTTTTTATCATAATACTCATGAGTCATTATATAATAGACCTTGTAAAACTTTATTCCCAAGGCAGCTGGAAAGAGCCTTACCTGTTTTTTATAGATCAGGTTTCCCATATACTGGTAATAGCAGGTGTTACGATTATGTACACCGGTTTTACCATAGATTGTACAGTCATAAACTGGCCCGGAATATTACTATTGTTATGCTGCATTATAGCAGTAACTTATGCGGCATCTATAGTTATGCGGCTCATTATGAACTACTGGAAATTAAAGGACGATAACA
>DAOLFI010000346.1:0-4550 GCA_035326385.1 Niabella sp. | reverse complement strand
GTGATAATGTTGCTTCTATCTGGTTACAGGAGCAAAGCGGTGGTGGCGCTGCTATCAACAGCCTGATGGATAACCTGGGTTTGCCTGATACAAAAGTAAATTCGCGCACGGAGGGACGCCGCCAGATATGGGAAAAATATGGCTGGGGGCAAACCACGCCCCGTGAAATGGCGCAGCTGTTTACACTGATCCGCCAGGGAAAAGTAATTGATGCACGTTATTCCGACAAAATGTACCGTTATCTCAAAAACCAGTTTTACAACGGACGTTCTTTGTCTCAGTTTCCGCCAACCATCGCCACTATTTCCAAAACAGGATCAGTGAATGATGCCCGTGGAGAAGTGGTATTGGTAAATGCTCCCGGAGGCGACATTGTATTTTGCATCCTCACCAAAAACAATAAGGATCAAAGCTGGACCGAAAATAATGAGGCAGAAGTGCTCACGAGGAAAATTGCAGGGCTGATCTGGAATCATTATGAGCACAGGCGACCGTTTGTGGCTTATGCTCCCATTAATTAAAGGCTTATGGCCTTTAATGCTACCTTTGATTATGAAAAACACACAAAAAAATATTGCTCCGGCAATTAGCCGGTATATTGATCTGCTAACCGAATTTGGGTTTAAAAGAATTTTTGGGACAGAACCTAATAAAGACCTGCTAATTGCATTTCTTAACGAAATTTTCAAAGGCCGTAAAGTGATCTGCAATCTGGTATATAATCCCCGGGAAAATAATGGGCTTATAAGGCATTATCGAAAAGCCATTTTTGATCTTACATGTACCGGAGTTGATGGCGAAACCTTTATTATAGAGATGCAACGCGCTGATCAAAAATATTTTACAGACAGGGCTATTTATTATACTTCCGGTAAACATGTATGAACAGGGGCCGAAGGGTGAAAGAGACTGGGACTTTCGTCTGAAAGAAATGTATTGTATTGGGTTGATGGACTTTAATTTTGATAACACCCTACCCGGTAAATACCTGCATTGGGTACGCCTAACTTTAAGCTGGAAGAAAAAGACATTAAAACGGATCTTGAACGTTGGCTATACGTATTGCGTAATATGGGGAAATTGGAAAAAATTCCTATAATTTTGAATAAGAGGATATTTCAAAAATTATTTAAAATAGCTGAAGTAGCCAATCTAAAAAAAGAGGAATATATGTTATACGAAAAAAACCTTTTGGATAAGTGGACAGAGTACTCCGTATTAAAAACTGCGGAGGAAAAAGGGCAGGAAGAAATGCAGGAACAGGTAGTGAAAAACCTGATCATTGAACTGGGTCTTGCTGATCAGCAGGTGGCCCGTATTGCCCAAACTCCTGTAAGTTTTGTAAAGAAGATCCGCGCTTCACTAAAGAAGAAAAAATAAATTTTATTTTTTCAATTTTCAAACGTTCAATACAAAATACATAACACGCCTGAACTTTAATGTTCACTTATGCTGATCACTTTACATGAAATACCAGAACCGGCAGCGTACTATGCCAGGCAATTTCTTTGGTCATGCTTTTATGAAAAAGGCTGGAAAAAAATCCTCTTGTTTTATGAATAGTAATTATTAAAGAAACACTGTTTTTCTGTGCATGATCGTTGAGTGCATTGGGCAGATTGGCACTTTGATCAATAAAGTTCACTTTACATTGATGATCTTTAAAATACGATTCAAGATTTTCGGCCAAAGTTCGGGTATGCCCAATATGTTGGGGAGCCGAAACCCTGTGTATCGCTGTCAGTTTTTGCGTTTTAAATATCTCTAAAAAAGATGTAAGCCTTTGCAGTGTTGTATTGCTGCCCAGGTTATCAAAATCAGCTGCCAGTAATACATTTTCAGGTGATTGAATGGCTGCCTGTGGCGGAACAACAAGAACGGGGCTTTTAATATGCTCAATGGCCCTGTAAGTGTGGCTGCCGAAAAATGCCTCTTCCAGCATTTCTTTAGACTTTACCCCTATCACTACAAGATCTATATTATTTTCTTTGCCGATCTCGTTCACTACATCGGCCAGGTCGCCGCTGGCCATTAAACTGATGATATGGGTAGCCTGTAACTGGTGCGCTACATCCTGTTTTAACTGTTTAAGGCTTTCCCTGCGGCTTTCCTCCGTTTCTTCAGTCTGCTGCAGGTTTATAGTAAGCACGCCTGCTTCACCGGCGTCATACAACGGAACCGTTTCAAATGTGTTAAGCAGGTATAAATTTTCTGCCTGCGTATCGTTGCATAACTGGCAGGCATAATCAATGGCATGCCGGGCAACCGGCCCAAAATCTGTCAGAACCATTATATTTTTCATATTGCATGGTTTTATTGCCTTAAAGGTATTGGGTTTTAAGCCGGATAAAGCTGATTTTGATCAGGATATAAGAGCCCCAAAGCTGATTTTACTATACGTCATTGCTTAAACATTGTAATATTGATTTCCAGCAACTAGCATAATAAAAAATACGGTAAAAAAACATTCTGTGTTAATCATAAATTTCCATGCCTTATCTTCGCAACTTAATGAACATCGTCATTAAGCAGGCAAAGATTATTGACCCCACATCGCCTTACAACGGTCAGATTGCTGATATACATGTCGCCAGCGGCAAAATAGTTTCAATTGGTAAAAACATTTCAGTTAAAGGAGTAAAAAGCCTGGAAGCGGATGGGCTGCATGTATCTCCCGGGTGGATAGACATTTTTTCTGATTTTGCCGATCCGGGCTTTGAGTTCAGGGAAACTCTTGAAACTGGCGCAAACGCGGCTGCAGCCGGAGGTTATACCGATGTGTGTATTGTCCCCAATACCAGGCCGGCCATTGATCAGAAGTCGGTGGTTGAGTATATAGTACAGAAAGCCAGGCAATTGCCTGTAAGTATTCACCCGCTGGGAAGCATTACCCGTGGGGCAGAAGGTAAGGAACTGGCCGAAATGTATGACATGAAGCTGAGCGGTGCAGTAGCTTTCTCCGATGGAAAAAATCCGTTACAATCGGCAGGTATTCTGGTAAAAGCGCTGCAATATGTAAAGTCTTTTAACGGGGTATTGATACAGGTCCCTGATGATAAAAGCATTAGTCCTCACGGGTTGGTAAATGAGGGCATTACTTCAACACAGATGGGTCTGTCTGGCCGTCCTGAAATTGCAGAAGAAATAGCCGTGGCATCCAATATTAAGCTGGCAGCTTATGCTGAGTCAAAGCTGCACTTTACAGGCGTGAGTACGGAGGCCTCTTTGAAGCTGATTAAAGAAGCCAGGCAGAAAAAGACAGCAGTAACCTGCTCTGTAACACCCTATAACCTTGTTTTTTGTGATGAAGATATTACTGCTTACAATACTAATCTGAAGGTAAATCCTCCTTTGCGAAATAAAAAAGACCGGAAAGCCCTGCAAAAGGCTGTTGCAGAAGGCGGGGTAGATGTTATAGCAGCTCATCATATACCGCAGGACAAGGATCATAAGATCGTAGAATTTGAGTATGCTAAAAATGGCATGATCAGCCTGCAAACCGCTTACGCTGCCATCAATACTGTTTTGCCTGAAATCTCACAGGAGCGTTGGGTGGAGCTGTTATGTGTTAACCCCAGGCGTATTTTAAATATGGATGTTCCTACCATTGCCGAAGGCAAGGAAGCTTCACTTACTTTATTTCTGCCCGGTCAGCAATGGACCTTCGGAAAGAAAGATGTGTTGTCGTTAAGTAAAAACTCACCGTTTATTGGTAAACAATTTACCGGCAGGCCCTTAGGCATTTATCATAAAAACAAGCTTACCTTAAACAAATAGTAATTGAAATTATCGTCTACAATAAAAGGAGTAATAACCGGGCTGCTGATGGTAGCAGTGGGTTTGGGCCTGTTCTGGAGCAAGGCTGATGAACGGTCTGCAGTACAATACGCAGGCTACCTGGTCTATGGCATTGGTATTGTATGGAGTATAACAGCCTTTGCAAAGCAAAGAGAAGGGGCGCTGAAGTTTGGCGAATTGTTCAACCAGGGATTCCGGTGCATTATGGTAGTAACGCTTATTATGGCATTATATACTTTTATTTTTTATAAAGCCAATACCGGGCTTATTGAGCAAAAAGCGGCGCTTACTAAACAGGAACTTTTAAAAACTGAAACCAGCCGTACGCCGCAGGAAATTGATGCCATGATTGAAACAGGGAAAAAGAACTTTCCGTTAATGGCCGCTTCAGGAGCGGTCTTTCAGTACTTATTTATTGGGATGATTGTTACAATGGCAACGGCAGGGTCTTTATATTTGCGTAACAAAAATTCATAATGGACATATCTGTTGTTATACCCTTGTTGAATGAAGAAGAATCTTTACCCGAGCTTACAGAATGGATAGAGCGCGTAATGAAGGATCATAATTTCAGCTACGAGGTTATTTATGTGGATGATGGCAGCACGGATGATTCCTGGAGTGTTATACAGCAGCTTAGGGCTAAAAATGAAAATATAAAAGGCATCCGGTTCCAGCGTAATTATGGTAAGTCTGCCGCTTTAAATGAAGCATTCAGAGCAGCCCAGGGCGATGTAGTGATAACTATGGAT
>DAOLFI010000345.1:0-4556 GCA_035326385.1 Niabella sp. | reverse complement strand
TGCAAATTCCATAAGATGAGTAGAAAAGATCACAACCTTTCCTTTTTGTTTCATACCAGGATAGGAAACGATCATCGGTATCCTGTCCGAGTTTTCAAACAATGTGTTTTTCTGGTAGTAACCATGCTCTCCCATGTGATACCCGTGATCGGATGTAAATACAACGATAGTATTATCTCGTAAACCCAGGCTATCCAGCGCATGCAACACTTTTCCCACCTGCGCATCCAGAAAAGAGATCACAGCATAGTATCCCTGTATGGCACACCGGGCAAGCGAATCGGGTAAATTCAGCTGGTCTTTAAAGCGGGTTAAACTTTTTACAGCGGGTTGTGGCAGGGTTGAAAAATAATTGCTATCTATTTGCGGTACATGTATATCATTCCTGTTATACCAATCAAAATATTTAGACGGCGCTACAAAAGGCGTATGGGGCTTGTAAAAGCCCACACCCAGGAAAAACGGCGTGTTTCTTTCCTTATACTTTTTAAGTAATTCAACAGCCTGGAGGGCCACTTTTCCATCTGTATGGTCTTCATCGTTCCCTTCGGCAGCCAGCCAGCTTAATGTGGCGCCAAAGGCTTTTGGCTTAAGGGTAAAAATTTTGTTCTCAATATCTTTATCAATACCGCGCGGATAATAGCGTTCATTCCAGGAAGCAGAGTCATCATGCCCGGGTGTTCCTATGCCATTGGGATTATCGTAGTGATATATCTTTCCAACGCGAGCCGCAACATATCCCTGGTTCATGAAATTCTGAGACATGGTTACCACATCGGGCACATGCTGCCTTATATAATCGCGCAGTTCATAATGTCCTGTCTGATCGGGATAAAGCCCTGTCATGATACTGCCGCGCGAAGGCCCGCACAAAGGGAAATTGCAAAAAGCGTTCGTAAACAACATGCCCTGTTTTGCCAGTTTATCAATATTAGGTGTCTTTACCAGGTAATGATCATATGCACCCAGATCGCAATTCAGGTCATCAGCTATGATAAACAGCACATTCATTTTTTTTTGCTGCGCATACACCTGAAATGATACAGCTATAAAAAAGATGAACAAACCAAATATTATTTTGAAATAATTCTTTGTTAACATACATATATAAGATAAATATTCTGATACTAAAATTGCCGGCTTTTATAACTCAACATTTTTATAGACTTATCATCTTTATACTTCACTGCCCATTCCTTAAGGTATTTGCGATGTTGTTCGAGTACTTCTTTATATTCCGGAACTGTGGCCAGATCCCTCATTTCACCCGGGTCCTTAACAATATCAAACAAAGATTCTCTTTGCTTCCCTTCATCATATATCCAGTATTTAAACTGTTTGCTGCGAACCATACGCCCTTCCGGCTCAAATTTTTCTCTTGCCGGGAAAATGTTTTTTCCCACTGATAGTTTGTTGGAAACTACCACATACCTGGCAGGGGAAATAGTGTCTAAAACATTATGGCCCGGCAATTTAAATCCGCTGGTTATACCTGCATAAGCGCAAAGTGTGGGGATCAGGTCGGTACCGGTATTCACCAGCACATCTATTTTTTTGTGTGGCAAGCCAGGACCTGTCAAAACAAAAGGCACCCGAGAAGATTCTTCATAAAAAACGGTTTTCTGGTTCCACCGGTGCGCACCCTGCATATCGCCGTGATCGCTTGTAAATACAATTAGCGTGTTGTCCCATTGTCCTGAAGCTTTCAGCGCCTGCAAAACTTCACCAATATGAACATCTACCTTTTCTATCATCCGGTAATAAGCCCACAGATATTGCCTCCACTTCAGATCAGTAAAATCACCAACAGGAAATTTGGGATTAGCGTGAATGGCTGCGCGCATGTCGCGATTGATATCATTTTCATTTTTTGTAGGCAAATGATTAGGGATTAACGGAGGAAGTTCTGATTTTTCAGGTATTTCCCCAATAGGCCCATCGGGAAGCTCATCGTCTCTTGCCCACTCACAAATATTATGGGGGTTTAAAAAAGAAACTACCAGCAGGAAGGGATTCTGTCTTTTCATGCTCAGGAACTTAGCAGCCGAGGCGGGAAGAAGACTGTCGCCACCACCCAGTTTATTATTTTCCATCCATTGGAAACCGTGCCCTGATTTTTCGCCCTGTATAAAAGGAAGATGCCATTTACCTACATAGCCTGTTTCGTACCCGTTGGCCGAAAAAACAGTGCCCATTGTAGGAAATAGTTTGGGATCTAATTTGAGGTTTATATTATCCTGTATCCCCAACTCGTGCGGATACCTGCCTGTAAACATCGATGAGCGGGAAGGTGTACAGAGAGGATTCGCACAATAGGCATTTGTAAAAACAACACCTTTTTCCGCTATTCTATCCATATTGGGCGTACGAAGATATTGCTGACCCATTACATAACTCATCGCATCGGCAGATTGCTGATCTGTCATGATAATGAGAATATTTTTTCGCGAAGCAATTGATTGGCTGCTACCAATAGTTATACCTGCAAAAATTACCATACAGGCGGTCAGGCAAATCATTTTTATGCTGCTCATACTTATTCAATTTCACTATAAAAAATACCATTAAATTTTTCGTTCAGGGGCTTACTAAAGTAAATGCGTTTCCCATCCCGAGAAAAAGCGGGATTTATGTGAAAACGCCGCTTCCACGTTACATCCAGCGGATCATAGCGCGCAATTTCAATTGCCTTTTCAGGATGCCCGTTCGGATACACTTTAAAAATCACCGGATTGGTATCATAAAATGTTTCGGAGGCGAACCATTTCCTGTCCGGTGATACAGCTAAATGATTGCCGCGCGGTGTCATCCCGCGCTGTATAACGTTCCCATCCAAGTCTACCTGCACCAAGGTAAAAATCTGTTCGCGGTCTTTGGGTCTCTTGCCGTCTTCATCAAATCTCAGGTGCCCGATCATCGATTCATTATCGTACCATATGGAATGAAGCGTTTGTATCATTATTTTCAGCCCGCTCCCGTCGCTATTGCAAATACCCTGCAGCTGGGCTTCGGGCGATGGGCCAATATCCAGCCTGAATGCGATCTTTTTACCATCCGGCGAATACTGGCTGTGCAGGGGTCGCCAGTTAGCTACCGCTGCAATATCCTCTTTTTTTAAAAAACCGGGGAGCTGCTGTTTAGCGCAATCATTAATACTTACAACCAGGCGTACCTGCTGGGTGTTGCAGTCCAGTTCATAAATACCCTGCTCTCCCCTGCCATTATTCTTATAAATATTATAAAGTATCTTATCCTGGAAAGGATAATGCCCTAACCCGTCTGCTTTTATTTCCTTTTTCAGCAAATCCTTCCCCGAACGAACATCGATCAAACGCACTCTGCCGCTATCAAAAATGGCTATGCGGCGATTATCAACCCATTGTGCTTCCACTCCATTATGAGCTGCAGTAGCCTGAATATCGGTTATCTTTCTGTGCTTTTTTAAATTACGGCCGCATACCCAAAGTTCGGCTGCAGCCAATAACTCATCGCCATCGCCTGAAGGCTCGTTAATACAACGCACATAGGCAATGGTATTTCCATCCGGGCTTTCGGGTGTAGTATTATAAAAAGAAAATATGCCTGACGATCCATCCGGCCCTACCTGGTGTATCTTCTGCGATTTTGATTGCGCGCTCAGTGAAGCCGCAGCTGTTAACGAAACAGCCGCCATTATTATATATTTCGGGATGAATTTCAAACTCATGGCCAGATATTTATTGTTGAAGTTGTTTAAACTTTTATTATTTGAGCTTTTTGAAAGAAAAATGTCGTCCTGAGCTTGACGAAGGATGTATTTTTTCGGGAATCGGCTTCGTCAGGCTCAGCCTGACATTCATTTTTGTAATCATTTTTGAAAAGTTTAAACAAGTTCGTTGTATATACTATTTAATTTCATAATAAAAAGTACCATTATATTTTGCATTTAATGGCTTGCTAAAGTAAACACGTTTTCCATCCCGTGAAAAAGCCGGGTTAGCATGGAAACGCCTTATCCAGGTAACACCCAACGGATCAAAGCTGTCTATTGTTACAGGAAATCCGGGTGCTCCAATCGTATATAATTTTATCACTACCGGGTTGGTATTGTAAAAAGTTTCAGAAACAAATTGTTTTTTGTCGGGCGACATAGCCAGGTGATTTCCCCGCGGAGCCATCATCTCCTGCAATACGTTGCCATTTAAGTCCCACCGTGTCAGCGAAAAACGTTTCTCCGGAACCTCGTGGCGCTTTCCATCTTTCCCGTTCTGGAGATGTCCCACTATAGAGGTGTTATCATACCAGAAAAAATGTAAAGATTTTGGCATTACGCTAAGACCCGAGCCATCAATATTGCAAATACCCAGTAATTGCGACCTTTCCGATGAACCGATGTCTAACCGGAAAGCTATTTTTTTACCATCCGGCGAGTACTGACTATGAAGCGCGCGCCAGTCAGACAGTGGTTTTACATCTCCTTCCTGCAGATAGTGAGGAAGCTTTACATTGCCACAATCTGCAACGCTTAAAATCAAACGTGATTGCTGTGTGTTACAATCCAGCTCATAAATACCAGG
>DAOLFI010000344.1:0-4576 GCA_035326385.1 Niabella sp. | reverse complement strand
CCCTGGATAGCTGCACCTATTGCTACTACTTCATCGGGATTAACCCCTTTATTTGGTTTTTTACCAAAGAATTTTTCTACAATTTCCTGTACTTTAGGAATACGGGTGCTACCGCCAACCAGGATAACTTCTTCAATATCACTTGCGTTCATGCCGGCATCTTTCAGGGCCGCTTCGCAAGGCTTTAAACAACGGGCAAAAAGGTTATCAGCTAATTGCTCAAATTTTGCACGGCTTAATTTCTTAACCAAGTGTTTGGGTACACCATCCACCGCTGTTATGTATGGAAGGTTAATCTCTGTTTCTGAAGAGCTTGAAAGCTCTATCTTAGCTTTTTCTGCAGCTTCCTTCAGGCGCTGTAAAGCCATAGGATCTTTACGCAGGTCAATAGCTTCATCAGCTTTGAACTCATCTGCTAACCAGTCCATAATTACTTTATCAAAGTCGTCCCCACCCAGGTGCGTATCACCATTAGTAGATTTTACTTCAAAAACGCCATCGCCCAGTTCCAATACTGAAATATCGAAGGTACCGCCACCCAGGTCAAATACAGCAATTTTATGATCTTTACCACCTTTGTCCAGGCCATAAGCCAGGGCTGCGGCAGTAGGCTCGTTCACAATACGGCGAACATTTAAACCGGCAATTTCGCCCGCTTCTTTGGTAGCCTGGCGTTGCGCATCGTTAAAATAAGCAGGTACTGTAATTACCGCTTCGTTTACTTCCTGGCCTAAATAATCCTCGGCTGTTTTTTTCATTTTCTGCAAAATCATAGCAGAAATTTCCTGCGGCGTGTACAATCTGCCATCTATATCAATACGAACTGTATTATTGTCGCCTTTAGCTACTTTATAGCTCCAGTGACTGATCTCTTCGCCTACTTCATCAAAACGGCGCCCCATAAAGCGCTTTACAGACATAATTGTATTTACAGGATTAGTAATGGCCTGCCTTTTTGCAGGATCACCAACCTTACGTTCACCATTCTTTAAAAATGCAACCACAGAAGGGGTGGTGCGACGGCCTTCGTCGTTAGCAATAACTACCGGCTCGTTACCTTCCATAACCGCAACGCAGCTATTTGTGGTCCCCAGATCTATACCAATAATTTTACCCATAATATTTATAATTTTTTGTTTTTTACGATTTTGTTATTGCAATCATGTTTTCAATGATTGTGCCGAAGCAATAAACATGCAAAAATGGCAGAAGGTACTTTGTAACCTCGGGCCGTGTCCGAAAAAAATTTAGTACTGCTGTTGCGTTTGAGATGCAATTAACGTTATAACATTTAAATCAGCTGATCCCGATTTTTAATCTCTATACCCTATTTAAAAAGAATATTTAAAAATGAAAGCTATTAAATGTTTAAAAATGAAACAACTGCAGATCTTCTTAGCTGGAGCTTTGGCTGTTCTGGCTTTGGGATCCTGTAAAAAAGACGATGTAAGAAATAATTACCCCATCAGTCAGTTTGCACAGGTAGAGATCGTACACGCTGCCGCCGGCGCTCCTGCTTTGGATGTGTCGTTTGACAATAACCGATTAGGAGTCAATACTTTTACTTTTACTGACAGGGTCGATTATTTAAGAGTCACTCCCGGCAACCGTAGCTTCAAAGTGATTAACGCCGGGGCATCAGGTTCAACACCTATATTCACAAAAGAACTGAAATTTGAGGCCGGCAAGCATTACAGCGTCTTTATTGTTGATACAGCCGCTGCAATGGACGTAGTATCACTGAGGGACAGCAGCCGGGCTGCCGGCAGAGATTCGGTACGCCTCAGGTTTGCCAACATGAGCCCCGGTGCACCGGCATTGGACCTTTATGTAAAAGGTAATCCAATACCTGTAGCTACTAATATTACTTATAAAACTGCCGGTAACTTTTTTAGTTACCCTGTGGGGCTAAATGTGGTATTTGAGGTAAAGCGGACGGGACAGACTACTCCGCTGGCGACTTCGGATCCGGTTAATTTAGTAAACAGCAAAATCTATACGATCTGGAACGGGGGATATATGAATGGTAGCGGATCTACCGGTACAAGCATAAGGGTAAGTTCTTTTACACATAACCCTTTATATTATTAATTGATCCGTACTTTTATGAAAACTGCAATCAGCCCCCGTCTGTGTTACAGGCAGGGCTGATTTTTTAGGATACAGGATGGGAGTATTTTGGAAAGATATTGAAAGTGTAAGAACCTTGATTTTATAGTTCGCCAGGAGGCAGGATAAATAGCTCTTTTTGTAAGTATATTCATCGCCAGGAGGCGATAGCATATAAGTGTGAAGCGGGGACGCTTCACACAGCTTTCTCTGAAATGATGAATTTGTCCTGCACAGGTGTACAAGCGAGCCCGGTGAAGCGGGGTGTAGCAAAACAGACGATAGAAGTAATAAGCTGGCTAAAAAAACAGACATTGGCGTTAAGCGGAGAAGCTCTGGAGCTTATATTGAAAGGATGCCAAAATAACATTGAGCATCATAAAGAGGCACTTTACAGGAGTTTTTACGGCTACCTGAAGGGTGTAGTGATCCGCTATGTAAGTGATGTTCACTTTGCAGAAGAGCTGGTGAACGACAGTTTTATTAAGATCTTCAACAATATATCAACTTTTAATGCATTGGGGCAGGCAGGGGATATAACAGCGTCTTTTAAAGCATGGGGAGCGAAGATAGCTTCACGTACAGCTATTGATTATCTGCGGAGAAAGCGGATTGATTTTAGCAGGGATGAAGTGACGGACGTTCAGGTAGCTTCAATAAATTATACGGATGTGCATAGTTCAGAAGCAAAGGATATTTTGAAACTGCTTAATGAGCTGCCGCAAACCCAGAAAGCAATTTTTAATTTATACGAAATAGAAGGATTTACGCACCAGGAAATTTCGGGTCTGCTTAAAATACCGGAAAATGTAAGCCGCTCGTATTTATCCAGGGCCAAAACAAAGCTAAAGGCTTTGTACAGCGAAAATTTTAATGCATGAAGGAGCAAAACGACGATATTTTTAACCACTTTAAAAACGTTTTACGGAACCACGAAGAGCCGTACAACGAGGGCGCATGGGAGCATTTTGCAGCCAAAAGCGGAACAGCGGCAAAAAAGAGCCCTGTTATAGCTATGTGGAAATGGGCTGTTGCTGCTGCTGTTATTGCCGGTGTGGTTATATTGGCAGGGGTTTTTAGTGCAGACAGGGATAATAGTATTAATAATCCTGTTGCGATGGACGCACCTGAAGACCATAAAACAGGAGACAGTAATGCGCCTGCCGGGGATCATACAATCGCAGCTATTGATGAGAAAGAAGGCCATCCTTCTTTTGATGAGAAAAGCAGGGTAGTGGATGTTCCTCACGATAGCAGAGCAGCTGTGGTATTACCTCCTTCATCCAATAAAACTACAGCATTGCAAACCGGTTTGATAGCACCTGACCCTGTTACAGCGCCGTATGTACAGCCTCAGCAGCAGGAAATAGCAAATGTACCTGTTGTAAAAGAACAGCAGGCACAAAAACCGCAAGTTGACTTTTGGAGAAATAAAGTTGTTGAAGATACTAAGCAGCAACAAAAGCCTGTTTTACAGGATAACAACAGGATAATACTGGCTTCCACTCCGGATCCGGCAGCAAAAAGAAAGCATAGCGAAAAAAACAGGAGGTGGCAGCCGGGCGTTTTTATATCGCCGCTGTTTGGTGATCTGGGAGTGAATATGGGTTACGGAGTTTCATTGGGCTATGCTATTAATGATAAAGTTAAAATCAGTTCAGGCATTGCCCATACTAAAATCACAGCTTCCCGGTCGTATGAGGCAACGGCATCCTCAGTTCCTTCGGGGGCAATAATGGCAGATAAACCCCTTGGTTTACCTGATGCGCATTCCGCTTCCGGTTCCTTAAAAAGTGCCAATAAGGTTATGGCGTCCAACAGTTACGTTACCGGGCCGCAACAAGTCACCACATTGCAGGAAATTGAAGGTTCCCTTTCCGGAATTGATATACCGGTAGAAGTGAATTATAATTTTGGGAAGAAGCTTTATGCTGCAGCAGGTGTTTCGGGCCTGGTAGTTATTAATGATAACAGGAAATATACTTATTTGGATAACCGTAATGAGAAAGTGTCTGTGCAAAGCAATAATGGCAGCCTGAAAGAAGACAGGGCAGTTATGTTCAGCGAAAAAAGTATAACATCACAGCCTGTAGAAGCTCAGGACGATAATGTGCCTTTCCTGGGTTTTTATAACCTGTCTGTTGGCTTCCGGCAAAAAATATCTGGCAGGAATAGCGTTTCTCTTGAGCCCTTTATTAAACTACCTGTAAAAGGTGCTACACGGCAAAATCTGAATTACAAGGGATCGGGCATCCGGTTAAAATTTGACTTTTAAATCCCGTCTTTATGAAGATAAGACCTGCCCTCAACCAGCAGGTCTTTTTATTTTTAAAAAAATACGGTGTAAATCAAAAATCTATTTTGCTGATTGCGGTCACACCCCTAATTTTGCGCCCGGAGAGATGGCAGAGTGGTCGAATGCGGCGGTCTTGAAAACCGTTGACTGTAACAGGTCCGGGGGTTCGAA
>DAOLFI010000343.1:0-4578 GCA_035326385.1 Niabella sp. | reverse complement strand
GTCCGCACATTTTTTTACCGCATGATGCAGCCAGGTACTCCATTGCTGGTTACCGATCTGTACAAAGCCAAATTTAATTCCTTTAATGCCCCATTGTTTGTACAGAGGCAATATAACATCAAGCTGCTGATACAATGCCCGCTGGTTAACATAAACAAATATGCCAATGCCTTTATCTGCAGCATACCTGGTGAGTGAAGGAAAATCAATATCCTTGTCTGGCCGGACTTTTGTAGCATCTGATTGCATGCTCATTTCAGAACCGTACCAGCCGGCATCTAAGTGCACATATTGAAGACCGCGCTCCGCCGCAAAATCTACACAGGCAATAGCCTCGCTTTGGCTTAAACCAGATCTTATAACTTTTCCCGGCTTTATCCATGAAACATCTTTTATTTTGTTTTCAGGATTCAGGTTTAAAATAATATCGTTGTTATTGATCAGGTCAACCGGACGTTCTGCCGCCATGATTACCCTCCAGGGCGTATTATAAGGCGTTATAATATCCGCGCTTGCGTACATGGAAAGCTGAAGCGCATTTGCTTTCGCTTTGCTTAATGCGAACTTTCCACGGGCATAGTCCACCATATTCGCTTCAGCCAGGGTAACAGTTAACCCGTTTTTCAATTTTAATGTGAGTGGCCGTTCTGCTTCATCACTCCAGTCTTTTAAAGGTCGTAAACTAACCGGCCCCTGCGCCCATCTTTCGTAATAAGCTAATGTACCTTCCGGCAGTGTAAACTGGCTTTGCTCCCCCGTAATGTGCAGGAACAGCCCGTTCACCGCTTCAGGAAAATGATACCTGAAGGCCACTCCTTCGTTATAAGCCCGTATTTCAACGTTCATGTAATAATACCTTCGCTTGTCATAGCCGTGGCTCATATCCCCTGCCTCTTCACTGCCTTTCCTGAATTTCAATACCAGCTGGTTGTACTGATCTTTTACAAGATTTCGTTCTCCGTAAACCGGTTTCCAGGTCTTGTTTACAGATAAAGTGTCTACACCTATCAGTTCCAGGTTATCTCCCCAGGATTTTAAAGTATCATTAGGAATGCCCAGGGCAGATTCAAACAGGTGATTTTCGATAAGCACTCCCAGCTCCGATTCCAGTATCACTTCCTTCCCTTTAAAAGAAACCGCATAGTACATCTGTTGCATACTGTCTTCTTTTTTCTTTTGGTAGAATGAAAACCGGTAATTACCATCAGGAGAATTCAGCACCTTATTAGTTCCATTGATCACTTCCTGTGAAAAAAGTGGTAAAGAGCTAAAGAATAATAGCCATATTAAAATCGGTCTTAGCATGTCTTAATCAAGTTTTCTGTTTTAAACAAATTACAGCTATATTTTTCCAACTTTTTCTTGATAAAAAGGTGGAGCCAAAAATCATCCCGAAAGCTTTCGGGAGTGAAAAAATTGGCTAAAAATAATTTTTAAAACCTAAACCCGCCGAACTCGCACCTTAGTTGTGGTTAAGTGCAAGACCCAACTACGCTCAAACAACGGCTGCTTTACCCCCACTTCGGGGAGGCCGGTTTCTAAAATTATTTTCTTAACGCCATTTTTTCAAGGCCAGTCCTATTCTTAGCAATCACTCTTCATTCTTTCATTCATCGTCATCACATCATTGATCAGGCTTTCTATAAAAAACTCAAGATGACGGAAAGGGAGCTGGTTGCATATATTTTCCAACTATAATGTATCTGCCATCTTCTTCAATCGTAACAACGCCTCTATATAATAATAATCCGCGTAAATAATAGACGCATCTACTTCACCACTATTGGGTTTATGCCCCGTACTGTGCAACAGGAAAGCATCATTCACCTCACGGCTCTGGTATCTTTCAGAAGATAGTTCTGTTAACATAGCAACCGCCTTATCGTAATACATTTTCGCTTTTTCTTTATCCTCTACAAAACCGGAAAGCTCCAATAATGCGGAGGCGACTACGCTTGCAGCGGATGCATCCCGAGGTGCATTTGGAATAGCCGGATCATCAAAATCCCAGTAAGGGATCATATCTTCCGGAAGCCGGTCCAGGTACACATCTGTTACCTTTTGTGCAAAGTCGAGAAACTGCAGATCTTTTGTCTCCCGGTACACCATTGTATAACCATATATGGCCCATGCCTGTCCACGCGCCCACATGCTGCTATCATTTAACCCCTGATGCGTGATTCCTTTTACTTTTTTACCGGTAGCCGTGTCATACACTACTACATGATAAGAAGTAAAATCCGGCCTGAAATGATTTTTCATAGTTACAGCAGCATGACTCACTGCTATATCGTATAACTTTTGATCGCCTCCATTTTGTGCTGTCCAGAATAGCAACTCCAAGTTGATCATATTGTCCATAATGGTATTGTGGCGTAAGGGCCAATCCACTCCGGGTACTTCACGGGGCCATGATAAAATAGTTCCCACTTTAGGGTTATACAAGGTAGCTAAAGAATCGGCTGCACGTAAAAGAACCGCTTTGTATGCTTCATCTTTAGTTAGCCTGTAACCATTGCCCACGCTACAATATAATTGAAATCCGATATCGTGATCAATAGCAGAAGAATCTATTAATGGGAACAGCGACCGCGAATAGCGATCTGCAGCCGCTTTCCACTTATCCTGATTGCTAAATTCGTATGCGTACCATAAAATGCCCGGCCAAAAGCCGCTTGTCCAGTCACGGTAATCCACATAACGCCATTCTTTTTGCCCGCTGGCTATACAGCGCGGCAGGCTTCTATCCGTAGGTATGGGTTGCAGAGTTTTAGAAACCTGTTGCAAGCAGTAAGCCAGCTCTTTATCTACATTTAATGTACCTGTTACTGTTTTACAGGACTGCGTTCCTGCAAGAAGTAGCAGTATAGAGAAATACAGAACAATAATTTTTATACTACGGACCTCACCCCCGACCCCTCTCCTTTGGAGAGGGGAGCAGCAGCACGAAAAACTTTTATGTACTCTTTTTATTTTCAACATTAGAAGCTAATTTTAGGCTGGGAAGAATTCTATTAATTACTAATTATTAATCACTAATTATTATCTGCCCATCCAGCCGCCGTCCACTACCAGCACAGTTCCATTCACATAGTCTGATGCAGGTGCTGCAAGAAAGATGGCAGGACCTTTATAATCATCTGGTGTAGCCCAACGTCCCGCAGGAATTCGGCTAAGGATAGCTTCGCTTCTTTCAGCATCTGCACGCAAGGCTGCTGTATTGTTAGTGGCCACATAGCCCGGAGCAATACCATTCACACACACACCTTTGCTTGCCCACTCATTAGAGAACGCTTTCACCAACCCGGCCAATGCCGATTTGCTGGCCGTATAGCCCGGCACATTAATACCTCCCTGGAAACTCAGTAAAGAACAGGTGAACACGATCTTACCGCCTCCTTTTTCTATCATGTGCTTACCCAGCTCACGGCCCAGGATAAACTGAGCGTTGAGGTTGATATTAATAACCTTATCCCAATATTCATCAGAATGTTCTGCAGCAGGGTTACGCATGATGATCCCCGCGTTATTGAAGGCTATATCAATACGTTCGTTCTGCTCAAATACTTTTTTAAGAAAATCATATATCCGGGAACGGTCAGATATATCTACTTTATGGTAGGTAAATTTCCGGCCTAAAGCTTCTATCTGTTGCTGTGTTCCGCTGCAATCATCTACTATGGAAGCGCCCACAATATCGGCGCCTGCGCTTGCAAGCGCCACTGCCATTCCCTGGCCTATGCCTGTATCACATCCGGTTACCACCGCTGTTTTACCTGTAAGATCAAAAAGATCGTTGCTCATTCAACTTATTTTATTTTGTGCTATAATTTATTTAGTAAACATAAGAGTTCCAAAACCCAGTTGGTCATAACCACCACTATTGGGGCCGTAATGGCTGCCTCCACCTTCAGGACGCACCTTTTCAGCAAACATCTGAGAGTATTTGGCAGCAACCCCTTTGGATTTGTAGTGATTGTACACCAGTTCCCATGCCGGCCTTATTTCTCCTCTGGCTGTAGGAGATACAACAGTATGTGTTTCACTACCCGAGCAATTGGCATTATAAAGACGCGTATATGGTGAGAATGGCACTGTATACGGGAAATTTCCATTAGTATCTGAATAGTTATACTTCGCGGTATATTCACATAATGACAAAAATTTGTTGTCTTTGTAAGCAAACAGATCTTCACCCACATTTAAAGCCATCTGGCAGAAGGAACCTAATAAAGATATAACCAAAACACCATGTCCCTGATCACGGCCGGATTCCTGCCCCTGGCCTAATATTTCTCCGTTTACATTATGAGTAGCCGTAATCGCCTTATCAATATTACCATTGCCAATACCTTTCTTAAAATAGGTAATGGCATATTCTACCTTATCCTTATCATCAGTAAGGATACCTATCGCCAATACAGAGCACATATTAGCCGCATCCCAGTTGGTCCAATAATGGGTGGCACAGGTATTATAATGTGTTTGTAAAAAATTCATATTTTGCGTATAAAACACATCTACCATCCATTTTTTAAATACATCGAAATCTGCTGCGGCCCAACCAGAGTAATCTCT
>DAOLFI010000342.1:0-4588 GCA_035326385.1 Niabella sp. | reverse complement strand
TCTTCATATCTAAATCGCTCAAATACTGGCTTTGCCGGGTAATACCTTTGGGGCCAAAATCTTCCAGCCCCCTGAAATTCAGCTCTTCGCTTCTTGTTGCGCCGTCTTCGGTTTCAAACTCCATATCAACCGATGGTGCAAAATGATTAAAGACAGCGCTAATGTCCGTTAAGCCATGCACCACTTCCGGTCTTACAGGG
Organism: Niabella sp.; assembly: GCA_035326385.1. Taxonomy (GTDB): domain Bacteria; phylum Bacteroidota; class Bacteroidia; order Chitinophagales; family Chitinophagaceae; genus Niabella. The sequence goes on along the minus strand of DAOLFI010000342.1, from coordinate 4,388 downwards.
GGCAGGTCGGTAAGCTTTTCGGCTAACAGAGCACGGTTTTGAGGAATATCGGCAAAAGCTTCGAAAGCATCATTTTTTACTTCGGTTCCGCCAATTCCATAAGGTTCTAAAGGCATAAAAACATTTTTTTAGTTTTAAATATAATCGTTCGGTTCCATGATGTAACTGAATGGCACATAGTAAAGGTAAAAACGTTTTCCAATTGCCGGCATAGCTAAATATAGTGATGGGGGATACAGTCGGGAAAGTCAGGAAAGTCCGAAGTCCGAGGTCTGAAGTCAGAAGAAGAGATCAGCCTTTTACTTTTTGCTTTCAGCTCATAGTTATTAGTCTTGTATCTGTTAACCGTCATCTGTTCTCGGTCAACTGTCATCTTAAGATAGTCAGGAAGTCAGGAAAGTTAGGAAGTCCGAGGTCGGAAGACCGAAGCGTCTGTAACTAGCCTTCAGCTTTTCGTTTTAAGCTTCCAGCCTTTATGATGCCGCTATGCAAAGCGTCCTCGCTTCGCAATACTATTCTGTCGCTTGCAGCGACCTTTGCTTTATGCATTCTACACCTTAATGTCCGGAGTCCGAGGTCCGGAAGTTTGCGAGAAAAGAAACGTGTGCCTGGTCTCTCGCTTTTGGCTTTCAGCCTTTAGCTTTCCGCTTTCATCTCGTACATCGTACACTTTACATCGTACATTATGCTGTGATGCGGGTTACAAGTTTCTGGTTTCAGGTCTGCACGGTGCCTTCCGCCTCCGGCTTTCAGCCTTTAGCTTTCCGCTTTCATCTCGTACATCGTACATCTTACATCGTACATTATGCTGGATGCAGGTTACAAGTTTCTGATTTCAGGTCTGCACGGTGCCTTCCGCCTCCGGCTTTTAGCTTTCATCTTTCACCTCGTACAGCTTACATCGTACATTATGCTGGCTCCCGCTAATAGTTCATAGCTAAACCCTATCAACTTTTAAACCATTAAACTTTTTAACTTTTCATCCCTGTCCTCTGTCAGCTAAACAATATACACTTCATCCTTATTGCTGTTTTCTGTCCAGCGCACCAGCACTTTCTGGTTTTCAAAACTATCTATGGCCCGGCCGGAGTAATCGGCCTGAATAGGAAATTCACGGCTAAAACGGCGGTCTATCAGTACACACAGTTCTACCCTGCCAGGACGGCCAAAATCGAGCAACGCATCTAATGCAGCACGAATGGTGCGCCCGGTGTACAATACATCATCAATTAATATAACAGTCTTATCCTGTATGCTGAACGGGATGTCTGTTTCATTGGCTTTATGAAGCGTATTGCGTACATCATCCCTGTAAAAAGTAATATCCAGCTTGCCATACTTTACACAGGGATCATCAATCAATTGTTTCACTTCCTTATGGATCCTGTCAGATAAATAAATACCACGCGGCTGTAAACCAATAAGTATGATATCTGCACCGTTAGCCTGGTTTTCTATAATTTGCTGCGCCAGCCTTTTAATAGTGATGGCTATATCCTGAGTATTGAGAATAGACTTCAAGCGATAAAATTTAAATTAATTATTTTCCTGATCCTGCTGCAGGAACGGGTCCCTGTAATCTACAGGCGGATTAAAAGTTTCTTTAATGGTTCTTGCGCTCAGCCAGCGATATAAATTAAGCATAGAACCTGCTTTGTCATTGGTGCCGCTGGCACGGGCGCCGCCAAACGGCTGCTGACCCACCACTGCACCTGTTGGCTTGTCGTTTATATAAAAATTACCGGCAGCATCCACCAGCTTACGGGTAGCCAGCTCCACCGCGCTACGATCTGTTGCAATAACAGCACCCGTTAATGCATAAGGTGAGGTGCTGTTAACCAGTTCCAGCGTTTTCTCAAACTGGCCGGCAGGATATACATAAAGGGTAAGCACCGGGCCAAAGATCTCCTCGCACATAGTCACATACTGTGGATTGGTGGTTTCAATAACAGTAGGCTGGATAAAATAGCCCTCTTTCTTATTACACTCACCTCCAGCTATAATTGTTGCATCTTTATCTTTTCTGGCCTTATCTATATAACTTTTGATCTTATCAAAGCTCTTTTCATCAATTACCGCATTTATAAAATTGGTGAAATCTTCTACAGTGCCCATTTTAAGCGTTGCCAGGTCTTCTGTTAATTTTTTCTTGACAGCTTTGGCTATATTGGAGGGGATATAGGCACGGGAAGCTGCAGAACATTTTTGACCCTGGTATTCAAAAGCACCGCGTAGCAGTGCCGTTGCCACTACTGCGGGATCGGCACTTTTATGAGCTATCACAAAATCCTTACCACCGGTTTCACCTACTATGCGCGGGTAAGACCGGTACTTACCCATATTTCTGCCAATGGTTTCCCACATGGTGTTGAACTCCCGGGTAGAGCCTGTAAAGTGAACACCCGCAAAATCCCTGTGATTAAAACAAACATCGCCTAATACAGGCCCGTCAACATATATGAGGTTGATCACACCATCAGGCAAACCGGCTTCCCTAAGAATACGCATGAACATTTGAGCTGAATACACCTGGGTATTGGCGGGCTTCCACACTACTACATTCCCACACATTGCGGCTGAAGCTGGAAGGGTACCACCAATAGCCGTAAAATTGAAAGGGGGTACCGCCAGTACAAAACCTTCCAGGGGCCTCCATTCAAGCCTGTTATGAATGCCTGGGGCACTTACAGGCTGCTGGCTGTATATCTCATTCAGATAATGAACATTGAACCGTAAAAAATCTACTATCTCACAGGCACTGTCAATCTCGGCCTGGTACGCATTTTTACTCTGCCCCAGCATGGTGGTACCATTCATATAGCTGCGGTATTTGGTGGCAATAAGGTCTGCCGCCTTTAAAAATATTCCAGCCCGGTTTTCCCAGCTAAGAGCTGCCCAGCTTTCTTTGGCCTTCAACGCGGCATCAATGGCCTGCTGTACATGCTTTTTATCGCCTTCATGAAAATAACCTAATACATGGCTGTGCTCATGGGGAGGACGCATAGCTGTTTTTTTGCCGGTTCTTATTTCGCTGCCGCCAATATACATGGGCACATCTGCCACTTCAGATTTTAATTCGGCAAGGGTATTTCGTAATATACGCCTCTCAGGGCTGCCGGGCGCATAATTCAATACAGGTTCATTTGCCGGTAAAGGGTAAGAAAAATTTCCTGTAGTCATATACTGGGATATGTTTTTAAAATTTCCTGTTTTTTTATCCTATGAAGGAATTTACTGCTATATTCACAAAAGTATAGTAACCCCCAGGAAAAATAGCAAAATTCATTAAATAATCTGTTTCAGCAATGACAACCTATTTCAGGATCCTATCACTGCTTTGCCTGTTTGGTATCAGTTTATACACACAAGCCCAGAAAAAGCTGCTGCACAGTGGCTGGCAATTCAGGAAAGTACAAACCGGTAAATGGTACGCGGCTACTGTTCCGGGAACAGTTCATACAGACCTCCTTGCTAACAGGCTTATTGCAGATCCTTACTATCGCGATAATGGAAAAAAGCTGCAATGGATAGACACTGTGAACTGGGAATACAAAACCAGCTTTGCCGCAGGTACCGAAATGCTGAAAAAAAAACATATTGAGCTGGTTTTTGACGGGCTTGACACTTATGCTGATGTTTATCTGAATAACCAGCTCCTTCTGTCTGCCAACAATATGTTTCGCCAATGGCGGGCAGATGTAAAAAAAATATTAAAGCCCAACAACACTTTGCATATTGTTTTTCATTCTGCAAAGAATAAAGCCGACTCAATGGCCAAAGCGGCGCTGCCACTGGTTTTACCCGATAACCCCAGGGCATACGTTCGTAAAGCCCAGTACCATTTTGGGTGGGACTGGGGGCCTATTTTCATCACAAGCGGGATATGGAAAAACATTTACCTGAACAGCTACAACACAAAACCTGCGGAAAAGGCCTACCTACCTCCGCATAAAGTAGAGTTAGTGCAGGAAGCGGACAGTATCGGCCGTTCTTTCTATTTTGAAATAAACGGCAAGCCCGTGTATATGAAAGGCGCCAATTATATACCCTCAGAAGTTTTTTTGCCGAGGCTGAAAAAAGAAGATTACAGAAAAATTATACTGGCCGCAAAGAATGCCAACATGAATATGCTGCGTATATGGGGAGGCGGTATTTATGAAGACGACGCATTTTATGATCTCTGCGATGAATATGGTATTTATGTATGGCAGGATTTTATGTTCGCGGGAGCGATGGTTCCCGGTGATAAAGATTTCATCAACAATGTACACCAAGAAGTAAAATACCAGATTGAGCGGCTGCGCCATCATCCCTGCATAGTAGTCTGGTGCGGCAACAACGAAATTGATGAGGCCTGGAATAACTGGGGTTGGCAAAAGCAGTTCAAT
>DAOLFI010000341.1:0-4602 GCA_035326385.1 Niabella sp. | reverse complement strand
CGCTGGTTTTTGTACGTGGCGCGGAAATGGGGGGTGCCACCGGCTTGCTGGCTCCCTGCGATTTTGCGTTTTGTGAGGCCGATACCATTTTCTCTTTGTCAGAAGTAAAAATAGGTATCATCCCCGCCTGCATTTCACCCTATATCCTCAAACGTATAGGCGAGTTTCCCGCAAGGGAGCTGATGCTGACAGGGCAACGCATCAATGGTAAAGAAGCAGAAGCCTTAAAGCTCGTAAACAGGTGCTTTAATAATATCCATGAAACAGAAGCCCATTTGCAGGCAACTATTCAGCTGTTGCTTACAGGCGGGCCTAAAGCCATTGAACATTGTAAGATGCTCATTAACGCCGTTACTAATACCATTTCCATGCAGGAAGCGCTGGATTACACTGCTAAAATGATAGCAGATATACGCTCATCTGCCGAAGGACAGGAAGGCATGGCTGCTTTTTTAGAAAAGAGAAAACCCCAATGGGTTGAATAGAAACAGATAGTTTAAAATGCCTGAAAAAAGAAAACATATCAAAAAGATCCTGATAGCCAACCGCGGAGAAATTGCCCTGCGCGTGCAACGGACAGCACGCCGGATGGGCATGGCAACCGTGGCTGTTTATAGTAATGCAGACCGGGAAGCTGCTTTTGTAAAACAATCGGACACGTCCATATTATTAGAAGGCAACCAACTGAGCGAAACCTACCTGAACATTGAAAAGATCATAGCCATTGCCCGGCAAACAGGAGTGGATGCCATCCATCCGGGTTATGGTTTTTTATCTGAAAGCCCCGGCTTTGCAGAAGCCTGTGAAAAAGCAGGCGTTGTTTTCATTGGCCCTGATGCTGCTGCCATGAAATCAATGGGCAATAAAATTGCCGCAAGAGAAACAGCCGTTAAAGCGGGCATCCCTGTTATACCGGGCATCACAGGCTCTGTATCAGCCTTGATCAGCAACTATCAATCCATAGGGTTTCCCTTATTAGTAAAAGCGGCAGCAGGCGGCGGCGGTAAAGGCATGCGTATAGTGCATAACGAAGCTGAGCTCCAGACAGCGCTTGAAGCAACAGCCCGCGAAGCTCAAAACTACTTTGGAGACAGGACAGTTTATATTGAAAAATACATAACCCATCCCCGACATATTGAAGTACAGGTATTGGGTGACCATCACGGCAACATCATTCATTTATATGAACGAGAATGCTCATTGCAACGCCGGCACCAAAAGATCATAGAAGAAGCACCTTCTCCAACCTTAGATCAGGCAACAAAGCAACGAATTTGCAACGCAGCTGTTCAGCTGGCAAAGTCTATTGGGTATTATAACGCCGGCACTATGGAGTTTTTAGCAGATGAGCACCTGGATTTCTACTTTCTTGAAATGAATACACGCATACAGGTAGAGCACCCTGTAACAGAATCAACCACCGGGATCGATATTGTTGAGCAACAAATAAAGATTGCTGCCGGTGAAGTGCTTCAGTACAAACAGGAAGACATACAACAGCAAGGTCATGCCATTGAATGCCGCATTTATGCAGAGGATCCGGCCCAGGGCTTTCTGCCATCGCCAGGCTTAATAAAATTTTATGAAGAGCCTGCTTTTAACCAGCAGGCAACCATAAGAATAGATGGAATGCAGCTTCAAAACGGAGATACCATATCCGGCGATTTTGATCCTTTGATCAGCAAGCTGATTGTAAGCGCAGTAACAAGAGATGAAGCACGGAAAGCAATGTTTGCAGCGCTTCAGCGGTACCATATTAAAGGTATTAAAACCAATATTGAGTTTTTGACCGGCCTGATGCAGCTCCCGGATTATATTCATAACAACATTTCAACAAAATATATTGATGACCACCTGGACAAAATAAATAGTTATATAGAGCAAAAAAGAGCGCAGGCAGATATCACCGTACCATTAGCGGCAGCACTGATAAAAAGCCTGGATAACGGTCATATCCAAGAAAAAAACATATGGCAGCATATTGGTTATTGGAGGCATATAAAAATTACGGATATTATAGTAAATGAGGAAAAAGTATCTATCGAACTACTCAAATATAGCTGTTCCCAATTGGTATTTATACTGAACAATAAAAGATACGAGGCAGAACTGGTACATAAGGGGAACATCCATTATACACTGATGCAAAATGGGACAGTCCACGAGTTGAGCATATATGAAATGAAGCCCGGCACTTACGAGATCACCTTCCAGGGATGCACCCATTTAATAACGAGGCCAGATATATCTTATGTAGATGCAGCAATATTTACAACCGGAGATATGGTAAATGATAAGGCCGGGGCTATTGTGTCGCCCATGCCGGGCAAAGTGATCAAGGTACCTGTTAAGCCGGGCGATAGGGTTAAAAAGGGAACTGTCTTACTGATTGTGGAAGCTATGAAAATGGAGAATAATATTACCAGTAACAGAGATGCCATAGTGGAAGAAATTCTTGTAAAAGAGGGAGACAAAGTGGATACAAGCAGCAGGTTGGTGAAGCTGTCTGAACTATAATTTTAAACCGCAGATCTAAACTTCCTTCCAGGCAATAGGGTAGTTTGGAGAAGCTAAACACAATATTGTATGGATTTTAGCTTACATGAAGAACATGAACATTTACGCAGCATGGTGCGCGAATTTGCTGAGAAGAAAATAAAACCGGTGGCGCAAAAGCTAGATGAAAAAGAAGCGTTCTCTTATGAGCTTACAAAGCAAATGGGCGAGCTGGGCCTATTTGGAGTTTACTTACCCGAACAATATGGAGGCGCCGGAATGGATTATCTTTCCTACATCATTGCAGTAGAAGAAATAGCCCGTGTTGACGGGTCCCAGGCAGCAACACTGGCGGCACATAATTCACTGGGCATTGGCCCTATCTACAACTATGGCACCGAAGAGCAGAAAATGAAATATTTACCCAAACTCTGTACCGGCGAGGCTTTGTGGAGCTTTGGCCTTACAGAACCAGAAGCCGGAAGCGATTCCCGTGCCTCGAAAACAACAGCAAAAGCGGAAGGAGATAACTGGATCATTAATGGGAGTAAGATCTTTATTACTAACGGATCAGTTGATATTAACCTGGGAGCTACAGTACAGACAGTAACACAAGAAACGAGCGATAACAAAGAGTTTACCACTATTATTGTAGAGAAAGGAACAGAAGGCTTTACACAACAGCGGATGCACGGAAAAATGATGTGGCGCGCGAGCGATACGGCTCATTTATTTTTTGATAATTGTTGTGTTCCTAAAGAAAATATACTGGGAGAACAGGGACAGGGTTCCAAAATCATGTTACAAACATTGGACGCCGGCAGACTAAGCATAGCCGCTATGGGCCTAGGCTGCGCACAGGGAGCCTATGAGCTGGCCTTATTTTATGCACAGGAACGAAAGCAATTCGGAAAAAGCATTTCCCAGTTCCAGGCTATATCATTTAAACTGGCAGATATGGCCATGAAAATAGAGCTGGCACGAACATTTCTATACAAAGCCTGCTGGCTCAAAGATACCCATCAGCCTTTTACCAAGGAAGCCGCAATAGCTAAATTATACTGTTCTGAAATAGCTAAAGAAGTAGCAGACGCAGCAGTACAGGTGCATGGTGGTAACGGACTGATGAAAGAATACAACGTAGAACGCTTTTACCGCGATCAGCGTTTATTACAAATTGGAGAAGGCACTTCTGAAATCTTAAGAATGGTGATTGCAAAGCAGATAGCAATATAGAAACAGCAAGTAGAAAATAGCAAGTGGGAAACAGGAGATTGTTTTTCCCAATACTCACTATTAAATAATATAAGCAATGAACCCTGAACAGGTCCATATCACTGAAAGTCCGCGCGATGCACAACAAGGATTGCCTTATACCATCCCTGCTGAATACCGGGCTGCGTACATTAATGAGCTGATGCAGGCAGGATTTGACGTGATTGATTTTGGCAGCTTTGTGTCCCCAAAAGCAGTTCCGCAAATGGCAGACAGTGATAAGGTGCTGGACTTAATTGATAAGTCAGGCTCTGCAACAAAGCTATTGGCCATAGTTGGAAATACCCGGGGTGCCAGCGATGCGGCTACACGGGAGAAAACGGATATTATCGGGTTCCCCTATTCTGTAAGCAATACGTTCCTTCAGAAAAACATTAATTCTGATATAGGAAAAGTATGGCGCACAGCACAGGAAATAGGCAAGATATGTAGTGACAAGAAAAAAAAAATCCGCGTATTCGTGAGCATGGCTTTCGGCAACCCTTATGGCGACAGGTGGAATGAGAACATCGTCAGCGATTGCGTGAAAAACCTTGTTGACAGCGGAGTGCAAACCATCACATTGTCAGATACCATTGGGTTGGCAACAGCAACATCCATCAGAAGTATTTTTGAACAGCTGTTGCCTTTATATCCCCAAACTGAGATCGGCCTGCACCTTCATACAGAACAAAAAAACTGGCGCGAAAAAACAGACGCTGCCTGGAAGGCAGGATGCCGCAGCTATGATGGTGTTATAAACGGTATCGGCGGTTTCCCCATTACCCGGCTTTGGGTTGTGGGGGACCCGAAAAAACATAAACTCTTTTCCTTTTTTTTTTCAGAAAAAAA
>DAOLFI010000340.1:0-4610 GCA_035326385.1 Niabella sp. | reverse complement strand
GTAAGAAACATATCGCCCGTTAATGCGGGATAAGTTTGTAAATCCAGGCATTCCTGTTTTTGAGCGGCTATTGGTATAGTAAACGCCTAAATTTATTGTAAGGTTTTTAACCGGCCGGAACTGGTTATTCAATTGCACATTTATTTTGTCTGATAACTGGGCATCAGTATTGATAGCCCTGTTGTAGTTGCCTGCCATCATCCAGGTATAGCTGCTACTGCCCCCGCTGGCGCTTAAGCTGTACTGCTGCGTTAATCCTGTTCTTTGAAAATCTTTGCTATATTCTTTTCGGGTATCATAGGTTTTTAGTTGATTTAAAAGACTTGCTGAATCATCAGCAGAAAGAAGCCCCTCTCTTCTTTTCAATAGTATGCTTGTTACCGGCGAAAGTGGCGGCCTGCTGAACGCATCGTTGATTGCTGCATTGAAATACCCTTTCTGAAATAGATATTCTTCCACCTTAATATAATCCCCTACTTCTATCTGCGGCTGATAGTACAAATCTGGAGGAGTGGTAAATAATACACTGGAGTTGACGGCTATACGTAGTTTGTCATTAAATTTTCCTTTTTTTGTTGTAATTACAATCACGCCATTACCAGCCCGTGCACCCCATATACTGGCTGCAGCAGCGTCTTTAAGTATAGTAATGTTCTCTACATCGTTGGGGTTGATATTTTCAATATCTCCTTCGTAAGGGAAATTATCAATAATAATTAACGGCGCCAGTGGGCCGTTGATGGTACTTAATCCTCTAATCGAAATGGTATTTTCTTGTCCATAAGCATTTGTTTTTTCTGAATTAAAAATAAGACCATTAGTTACTCCATTAAGTCTTTGTAAAATATTGGTACCCGTTTGTTCATTCAATGTCTTATTATCAATTACGGTAAAAGAGCCATTTACTTCATTAGGCTTTAAACGATGATATCCCGTATTGATAGTAATCTCTTCCATTTCTGCACTATTGCTTAAGAGTAGCATGTTTATAGTGCCGGGGGTTAAAGCAAGGAATTTTTGTGTGTAGTATCCTGTATAGGATACAATTAAAGTATCTGGAATATTAGCTAACTGTAGGTTATAATTTCCCCGATTATCGGAAGTTGTGTGCTTGCCACTATTTATGCTTTTTATACTGGCTTGTACCAGAGGTTCTCCGGTTTCCTTGTCTGTTACAGTTCCCTTGATCAGATACCCGGTTTGCCCACCTACAGCAGCAATAATATACAGACTGATTATATAAGCAATAATTTTTTTTGTCATAAGCTTGATTTAAAATGTTGATCTTAGTCTCCTATGGGTAGGTAGCCACGCAGTTGTACTTCCAGCTGCATTTTGATGAGCACCTGCTCAATAATGGACGCTGATATAAATGTTGAAGAAGAGTATCCCATATTCACCCTGTCGGCAGCTATCCATGCATAATTGGGCCTGCTGGCCTGGTTAAAGTATTGCTGTAAAATAGTATCTGCAGTTGCAATAGGTATTGTGAGCGTTTTATCATGTTGCTGTTCCCACTTGCTTACAAACTTTTTTACCAGCGAGTCGGGTTCAAAAGTTACCATTAGTATCTGCAACCTGTCTTTAAACAGTTGTTGCAAAGAGTCCAGCTTAGGTATTTGCTTAATACAGGGAGCACAGGAAGTGAACCAGAAATCCAGCAGCAGTAATTTGTTATGTCTCTGTAAGCTGCTTATAGTAGCAGTTGGTGTATTGTAATTAAGTATATTGGTTATTTCAATATCAGGCAGCCTGTCATTTATTTTCAGCGGTTTTATAGTAGCTTGCTGAGCATTTGCATACATACATAGAAATACAGCAAAAGCTGTTTGTATAAACAGAACTTTTTTAAAAGCTGATTTTCCAGCTCTTGGCTTTAAGCATTTAACTTTTTGCCTTAAAAGGCATGGCTCTGCCATTACGCCCAACAGCGTTGTTTTTTTCATATATATCAAGCATTAAAACTTAAAGAATCTGGTTAAGAACAAATGCCAGGATAAGCAGGCCTAAACCCCATGAGAAAAGGTGACCTGCCTCCCGGCAGCCGTTGCTCCTTTTGTATTATTTCAACCGGAGTTTCCAAAAAGGAAACGCAGTGGAGAAATTCACCTGAAGGAGCAACCCCATTTATTATATAGGGTTCTTTGGCTTACAGGCATAAAGCAGCCGATATGCTATTGCATGAAAAAATAACTTGTATGGTGTTGGTTTGCTCATTTTGCTTTGGTTTTGGATAAGTCCCGGAGGAAGTATGAGTGGCGCTTTATGGCAAAAAAAAGCGTGAAGCTCAACTTACCGCATTAGAGGCCGTCGGAGCCTTGCAACGAATAAGAGAGCCCACGCCGTAACGTGGGCATTCTACTTATCATCTCGTTGCAATTGAAATTTCCGACGTTTCTAATGCGAGACTCAAAGCGAATGCTTCAAATATTTTTATGAAGTAGCCGCTAAAATAATATTTATATTATCATTTGATTAGTTTAAGAATTCTAAGATAAAAAATAATATTTAAACACGGTCTTATATGACCGTGGAAATTTTCTAAATAATAAACACCTTGACTTTATAAAATAACAAGGTGAAATGATAACAGAAGAAATTAAAAAACTAAATAAGGCTTTTGGTGAAAATCTTCAAAAAATCAGAAATTCTAAAAAAATTTCTCTTCTGCAATTGTCCTATAATTGTTCAGTTGATGAAAGTAAAATTTCAAAAATAGAACATGGCAGATTTAATATTAAGCTGTCTACCGTATATGAACTTGCGAAAGGGCTGAATATTAGTCCTAAAAAACTGCTGGATTTTGAATTTGAGTTGGAGGAGTAGCATTTATTTATTCACCCGCAGCTTTAACTGTTAGGGTGGGTTTAATACTATCTCAAACAGACTTACCGTTGCATTATGATAATGTGCCGGTAAATTTTCTGTATCCTTTAGCTTTACAAGTCCTAAAAAATCAAAACCGCATTTTTGATAGTAATGGATAAGTCCCTTATTTTCACCGACGGTATCCATGCGAATGTATGCTTTGTTATTTTCAGCAGCGTAGCGCCTGACCCATGTAACCATTTCAGCTACAAGGTTTCTGCCTCTGAAAGCCGGGTGGGTAGCTATTCTATGGATATACACTGCGGGGTCGCTGTTTCGTTCCTCCCATATTTGGGGATCGTTAAAAGTGGTGGCCCAAACACAGGTCACCCGGCCCTCTATTTGAATGTGCCATTGCCGTTTTTCTGCAATTTCTTTTTCAATCAGCGCTCTGTCAAATTCCGGCCAGAGAACAGCCCCTTTAATTTTTTGAAGCGCTCTTGCAAATTCATAAAGCCTTAAAATCTCATGTAGATCCTCCGGCGTACTGTTTTTAATGATCATGGTTATAAAGGATCTTTTTTATTTATAATGAAAACTAACAGGGCCGGAGTTAGTCGTCCATTCCTTTTCCTTCTAAAATTTGGGGGATATATTTTTCTATTCTTGATTGCCGCGTTGCGGATTGTTTGGCCTGGGAAAAATAAAACAGGTAGGCTCTTTGCCTGCCCGGTGTTAAAGAATGGAAGGCCTTTTTCATCCTGGAATTTTCGTTCAGTTCTTTTTGAAACTCTTCCGGAATAGGATAGTCTGAGGTTTGCTTTAAAGCGATTTTTGCCCCCGATCTTTCAATTTCAATAGCCTCTTTGATATAGCTTTTGATGGTATTTTTTTGTTTTTGGATCTGGTTGATGTCTGTAAATCTTAACTGGCGGGCCGACTGGACATTTTCTGTTTGCCGGATCAGGATGCCTTTAGGATCCTTCAGCAACGCACCTTTATGAAACAATAACGCGCAATATTCTTTAAACCCATGAATGAGCACCACATTTTTACCGTTAAAAGTATAACAGGGATGCATCCATTTATAATCTTCTTCAAGCCCTTTGAGGTTAAGAATTATTTCCCGTAACAGGGTCATTTCATCTTTCCAGCGGGTTGCTTTGTCTAAAAATTGGTTAACTTTTAAGTTCATTGAAATGGAGTTTTGTAGTAGAAATGTAAATCTAGTTATTTGATTACGTAAATATCTTAAGTAAACCTTGTTTATCTTTGCATCATGAGCGCAGGAAAACAGAATATCAGGCATCTGACTCTCGCAGAGCTTGAAGAGTACTTTTTATCTATTGGGGAAAAGAAATTCAGGGCAAAGCAGGTGTACGAGTGGCTTTGGATAAAGCCGGTGCAAAGCTTTGATGCTATGACCAATATCAGTAAAGACCTGCGCGAAAAATTAAGCCAGCGCTTTTCATTTCCTGCTATTACCATAGATACTACCCAGCATTCGGAAGATGGTACTATTAAATCGAGATTCAGAACGGTGGAGGGCCACTTAACCGAAGGCGTGCTTATTCCTACCGAAGAACGCAAAACCGCTTGTGTAAGTTCGCAGATTGGGTGCAGCCTGAGCTGTAAATTTTGTGCTACCGGCTATATAGAGCGTAAGCGCAACCTGGATTTTGAAGAGATATTTGACGAAGTAGCGCTGATCAATAAGCAATCGTTAGAGGTGTACGAGAAAAAGCTCACCAATATTGTTTTTATGGGCATGGGCGAGCCCCTGCTGAACTATAAGAACGTGC
>DAOLFI010000339.1:0-4627 GCA_035326385.1 Niabella sp. | reverse complement strand
TTTAATGAAGGGACACGTAAAATTTCTGGGAGAGCTGCTGCTGGGGCATTTGCGTTACGGAACGCAGGGTAAAAACAATATGGAGTTCTGCCATCCGTTTATTAAAAGGCATACCATTACTACCCGTAACCTGGCTTTGGCCGGTAATTTTAACCTGGTAAATACAGAAGAGCTTTTCGGCAAGCTTGGCATAGACCCGGGTCCTTTTCAAAAGCAAAGTGACCTGGCAGCTATGATGGAAATTGTTCATAAGCACTTAGTAGATGCAGATGAAGCTTCCCCTGCCAAGCCTGATATTAAAAAAGTGCTGAAAGACGTTATTCCTCAATTTGACGGAGGCTTCACGGTAGGAGGTGTTACAGGCGACGGAGTGGGTTTTGTTTTCAGGGACCCCCACGGTATCAGGCCCTGCTATTATTATATTGACGAAGAAGTGATTGTAACCGCATCTGAGCGTGCGGCTATCCGTACCACGTTTAATGTGGGCGAAAACGAAGTAAAAGAGCTTATGCCCGGCAATGCTTTAATAGTTCATGAAAACGGCAGCTATGAAATTGAAGAGGTGGTAACACCTAAAGAGCGCAAGGCCTGCAGTTTTGAGCGTATCTATTTTTCGCGGGGCAGCGATGAAAAAATTTATAAAGAAAGAAAAGCGCTAGGGTTTAACCTGAGCGAGCAGGTGCTGAATGCTATTGACTTCGATTTAAAAAATACCATCTTTTCCTATATTCCTAATACTGCCGAAGTTGCCTTTTTAGGATTGCAGAAAGGGATGCAGATGTACCTGAACAAAATCAAGACGGAACGTATTTTAAGCTGGGGCAAAGATTATGATGAAGAGAAGCTGAGCGAAATGATCAACCGGCGCATTCGTGTGGGCAAAATAGCCATTAAGGATGTAAAAATGCGCACTTTCATTACCGAAGATGCCAGCCGTAACGAAATGGTGCAGCACGTGTACGATGTTACCTATGGCACCGTAAGGCCGGGTATTGATACTATTGTGATAATAGATGATTCTATTGTGCGTGGTACCACCCTGAAACAAAGCATTATTAAAATGCTGGCACGCCTTAAACCCAAAAAGATCCTGATCCTTTCTTCTGCTCCGCAGATCCGTTACCCTGATTGCTATGGTATAGACATGAGCAAAATGGGTGATTTTATTGCCTTTAATGCAGCAGTGGATATCTTAAAAGACAGGGGAAAGGAAAGCCTGCTGGATGAGCTCTGGCAGCAGTGTAAAGATATGAAAGAGGAGAACCGCCTGGACGAGGAAAACCTCGTGAAAAGAATCTATAAAAGCAGTACCAGCACTGAAATAGCTTATAAGATAGCCGAAATGATCACTCCCAAAGATTTAGAAATTCCTGTTCAGGTAATTTTCCAAAGCATTGAGGATTTACATAAAGCCTGCCCTAACAACCTGGGCGACTGGTATTTTACCGGCAACTATCCTACTCCCGGCGGAAACCGCGTGGTAAACCAGGCCTTTATGAACTATATGGAAGGCAAGAACGAGCGGGGATATTAGTCACAGACTTTCCAGCAAACTATATTACATAAGTTCGACCCATGTATATGACGATGCTCTGCGAAACATTTTGTTTCGCAGGACTATAATATAGCCTTTAGCTATATTTAAAAAGTAGCAAAGGCATTTTTCTTGCGGTTTGTTCAGCGCAGCGATATTAGTGCCGACATTATTACTATTTTTGAGAAAATTGTAAGCAATAAATGAAAACATTAATAATTATCCGCCATGCAAAGGCAGAAGAAAGTCATGGAGAAGCTGATAGCAAAAGAAAGCTTACCGAAAAAGGATTGCACGATGCCGGGCTGATGGCAAAAAGATTGCTTGACAAAGGATACAGGATCAATGAGATATTCTCCAGTCCTGCAGTAAGAACAAAAGAAACAACAGCCATTTTTGCTAAAGTGTTCCAGGTAGAAGAAGAAGATATAAAATATTTTGACCACCTGTACCTGGGAGATACCCTGCAAATAACAGAGGCTGTAAACTGGCTGCAAAAAAATATTGATACCCTGGCTGTTGTAGGTCATAACCCAGGCGTTACTAATTTTGTAACGGATATAACGGGCTCGGATATAGATTCGCTGCCCACTTCAGGAATAGCTGTTATAAAAGCAGATTGTGATGACTGGCAACAGTTTAACGAAGCTGAAAAAACATTAGCTGAAGTATTTTCGCCAAAGAGTTGACAGTTCACAGATGACAGCTGACCGTATATCCTGATGGCCGGATTAAAAACCACTAATAGTCAGCTATGTCTGTCATCTGCCAACCGTCATCTGTCAACTAAAAAAAGAATGGGACAAAAAAAATTGATCCGCTTTGCGGAATTAAATACTTTTCAAAATGTGCTTCAGTATCCCGAAAATATGGCGGGCAACTGGCAGCAGCACTTTAATAATGAACACCCGATTGTATTAGAACTGGCTTGCGGCAAAGGTGAGTATGCTTTTGGGCTGGCACAATTGCATCCGGAGATCAATACCATTGGTGTGGATATAAAAGGCAACCGCCTTTGGGTAGGCGCCAAAAAAGCCCTACAAAATAAAGTTACCAATGTAGCTTTTCTGCGGGCACAGATTGAGCAGCTTACACAGTATTTTGCAAAAGAGGAAGTGTCAGAGATCTGGATCACTTTTCCTGATCCGCAGCTGCGCTATTCCAAAGCTAAAAAGCGGTTAACACATCCAAGGTTCTTAAGAGTGTACCAGCAGGTGCTGAAACCCGGCGGAAAGATACATTTGAAAACAGATAGTCCTGATCTGTACCGCTTTACCAAAGAAGTAATAGCTATGTATGGCTGTGAGCTGCTGGAAGATACAGACAATTTGTACAAGGATGAGAACCGCAGCGAAGCATTGAAGTTAAAAACACATTATGAATCGCTGGATATTGCCCAAAGCAGTCGCATACACCATTTGTGTTTTACTTTACCCCCGGTTCTTGCAGGCCCTGAAAAAGACCTGGAACTAAAAGAAGCCATTAAGTATGAGTTGGATAGAGGGTGAGGACTACTACCAGGATGAAGAGGGCATGGTAACGCTTACCGCGAAGTATTTACGGGAACGCGGCTTTTGCTGTGGTAAAGGTTGCCTGCATTGTCCTTATGATTATATAAGAGTTCCCGAACCAACTCGCAGTTATTTGCTGGATGAAAGACAAAAAAACGATACGCAAAACAAGTAGCTTAAAAAGCATTACACCTTCTGGAACAACTGATCAAAGTTTTTTTGAACAGGTGTTTGATATAGCACGCCAGATCCCCAAAGGGCGCGTTACTTCTTATGGAGCTATTGCCAGGTGTATAGGCACCGGCAAATCGGCCCGGCTGGTAGGCTGGGCCATGAACGGCAGCAATAAAGTAAAACCAAAGGTTCCTGCACACCGTGTAGTGAACAGTGTGGGTCTGCTTTCAGGCAAACACGCTTTTAAAACACCTACCCTTATGGAAGAGCTTTTAGCAAAAGAAGGAATTAAGGTGAAAAATGATAAAGTAGTTGATTTTAAAAAGCTGTTCTGGAATCCGGCGGAAGAGCTGGGCGTATAGTTAACAGGTTGACAAGGTTGCCGTTCCTCTCAAAAAATAATCTGCCCATCTGCGGCAAATCTCCCCTATTTTCGCGCCTTCAAAATGTTTGCTCAAACACATACTACAAAATCTTTACGCTTCAGAAGCTGGAGCCGTAAATCGTATGGCGCTTTTAATAGCATTGGCAAACATGTTACTATTGGTAATGTAAAAAATATTGTGGCCGATACGCTGCTGCGAAAACAAAAAACGGTTGAAACAGAAGTTCATATCATTGCTACCGCAGAAAGATATTTTGAAGAATGGGACGATCCGTTTGAGGATCAGCAGCAGTTAATCGCATTGTCAGCAGTTCCCAATTATAAAAAGAATGATTGCGGGCACTATAAGCTGTGCCCCGCACTTTTATACAGCAGATGGCTGAAAGCGACTATAAACGTTGCTTTCAGCCATTTTTATTTAAACCATAAACCTAAAAAAGAAATATGAAGAAAGGCTTTATTTCAATGATCGGCTTATTGCAAATACTGATTACTGCACAAAAGATCAACGCACAGGAGCAAACACTGGACCCCATAACCGTAACCTCCTCTTTAGCAGAGAAGCGGATATCGGAAACAGGCAGAAATATTACCATTATCAGGGGCGATGATATTTCAAAACTGCCGGTTCACTCTTTGGACGAGCTGCTTAAATATATCCCCGGTGTAGAAGTACAGATGCGTGGGCCCCAGGGGTCACAAAGTGATATCAGTATGCGCGGAGGCACTTTTCAGCAGGTGCTGGTAATACTGGACGGGTTAAGACTGAACGATCCCAATACCGGGCATTTTTCGGCCTATATCCCCATCACTCCGGCCCAGATAGAAAGGATCGAAGTGCCGAAAGGTGCTTCTGCTGCGATTTATGGCTCGGATGCCGTTGGCGGCGTTATTAATATCATTACCAAAAGCTTCCGTCCCGGACAAAAAAATACCAGGGCTTTACAGGCGCAGGTAAGCGCCGGGGAATATAACCTTGTAAACACCAGCATTGGCGGCTTTTTGCAGGCGGGTAAATTAAGT
>DAOLFI010000338.1:0-4641 GCA_035326385.1 Niabella sp. | reverse complement strand
ACATCTATGTACAGGATAGGCCACAACATGATAGTAGATTATTACCGGAGCCTGGGCAGAAAACAACGGTTTGCTTTTATATCTTTTTCAATCAGTCATACCGATGATGACAAAATATTTCTTGAAGACTGTCTTTTAAAACTGGAAGGTGTGATAGATAAACTTCCTCCCAAAAGAAAGCAGGTTTTTGAATTGTGCAAGTTTAAGCAAAAGAGCTATGAAGAGGCAGGTGAAATTTTAAATGTATCGCCTTCTACTATAAGCGATCATATTGTTAAAGCAAATCAGTTCATCAGATCGGAGCTTGTTAAACAGGTTTATTCCGCTTAGCAAAACAGGTAAAGAGGATAAAATGCAAAAGAAAACATCCCTTAAAGACATTGCCGAGGCGGTTAACGGATCTACAGCCCTGGTTTCTTATGTCCTCAATAATAAAGAAAAACAGGCAAGAGTAAACCTGCAAACAGCTGAGCAGATTAAGAGAGTGGCCAAAAAGATGAGCTACCGTCCCAACCAGGTAGCTAAAAGTTTAAAAAGTGGCAAATCACTGGCCATCGGGCTTATTGTTGCAGATATTTCTAATCCTTTTTTTGGTTATCTGGCCCGGACTATTGAAGAAGAATCGAAGAAAAAAGGATACACTGTAATTTTCGGCAGCTCGGATGAAAGCATGAAAAAATCCCAGGAATTAATTGAAACACTCATCAACAGGCAAATAGACGGCTTCATTATTGCCCCGGCAGAAGAAACAGAAAAACAATTGACCTACCTGAAAAAAGCAAATATCCCTTTCGTACTGATTGACCGGTATTTTGAAGACTCATCCTTAAGCTATGTGGTCATTAATAACTTTAAAGCCACCTATCAGGCTACACAAAAACTTCTTGAAAAAGGGAAAAAAAGAATTGCCTTTGTGTGTTACAAAAACAAATTACAGCACACAAAAGAAAGATACAGAGGCTATATAGAGGCGCTAAAAGATCACGGAAGTGCAGACATTAATAAGCTGATTTGTGAAGTAGAGTTTAACAATCCCTCTTATTTTAAAAAGGAGTTTGGCCGTTTGCTAAAGTCTGGTTCTAAAGTAGATGCCGTGCTGTTTTCTACAAATGCACTTTCTATTATGGGACTAAAACAAATTATGGAAACGGGCATTCGCGTGCCAGAGGACTTAGCATTGTTCTGTTTTGATCAAAGTGAATCTTATGATCTTTTTTATTGCCCCATCAGTTACGTACACCAGCCTTTGGAAGAAATCGGGCAAAAAGCAGTTCAGATGCTGATAGACCGTATGTCGAACCATCAAAGCGCTTATCAACAGCTTGTTTTAGACCCGGACCTTATAATAAAAAGGTCATCCGGAACATAAAATGACCGGGCATAAAAAACCATTTCAATAATATAAAAATTCAAAAAAAATGAATAAAACCATCTCCCTTTTCTGCATTGCAATGTTTTTATTGTTGCCGGTTAAACATGTTGTTGCCCAGCAAATCTGGCAGCTCCGCGATTACTCATCTGAAAGAATATCAAGTTATGACGTAAAAGGCGCCAATGATGATGGAAACTGGAAGGATAAGATAAAGCCAGGAAATACCCGTACCATTGGTGATGTAACTGGACCTGGAATTATAAAACATATATGGATAACAATTGCCAGCAATGAACCGCAGCACCTCAAAAAAATAGTGCTTCGTATGTATTGGGACGGCGAAGAGACCCCAAGTGTGGAAGCTCCTATCGGTGATTTTTTTGGTTTAGGCCTGGGCAAATACTTTTTGTATGAATCTAAATTTCTTTCTGTAGGCTCGCAACGCGCGCTGAACAGCTCGTTTGAAATGCCTTTCAGGAAATCGGCAAAAATCACTGTTACCAATGAAGGAGATCAGGAAATAGATGCTTTTTACTATAATATAGATTGGGAAAAACATAAAACCCTGCCGGAAAATATAGCTTATTTCCATGCCCAATACCGCCAGGCCACCCCTACAAAAGGATGGACCAATGATTGGAAATATAATGGGGACGCACACATTAATAATAAAGAAAATACTACCGGGGATGCCAATTATGTGATCCTGGAAGCAACCGGCAAAGGGCATTTTGTAGGTGTTACGCACAGTATTATTCAAAACCAGGGTGATTGGTGGGGAGAAGGTGATGAAATGATTTTTATAGATGGCGCTAAAAAACCCAAGATTCATGGAACAGGGGCTGAAGATTATTACCTGGGTGCATGGTGTTATGGAGGATGTGGGATCAGCCCCTTCGGCCATACTAAACCCACGTTTGCTTACAGTGAATACGGAAACCCTCAGAATGGTGGTGATGACCGTGGCGCCCAATGGACGGTTTACAGGTATCACTCAGAGTCACCGGTTGTTTTTAATAAATCCATTAAGATGACAATTGAGCAGGGGCACGCCAATCACCGGTCAGACAATTATTATACCGTTGCCTATTGGTATCAGGCAGAACCTCATGCGCCATTCCCGGCTTTGCCTCCTGTTAAAGAAAGAATACCACAATTAGTGAATACAGAAGGGCCAACAATTGGAAAATAACCCTGGCAAATGAAAACGTATATTTTATTTGTTTTAAACGTAATTTTTTTATCCTTGTGTATCGCTGTGAAGGCACAGGATTGGAAGAGTCTTGCTTTGCCCCAGACAGGTGCGTTGTGGATACAGCCGGCACAGAGCATACCGGCACAGCCGGTTTGGGGACACGCAAGGGGAATACAGGTGGGATTATCTCCTATGCCCGGGCCAAGAGGATTGTTACGTATTTATACGCCTTACCTGGGTCATAAAGCAGGAAATGTTATGAATTTCATCGCCTTTGAGCCTATAGTTAAAGGCGATGATAAACGGGGGCTCTCTGAGCTGGAGATGAGCAGGCTGGATGATAAAAGAGGAAAAAGGTTCTGGAGCGCCAATGATTCATTAAGCACTGCTCCTGCACCGGAGCATTTTCCTGCAAGCGGGATCATTGAAAAAATCAACGGGCATGAAACTTTAACCGTTTTTATTTTTTCAGAGCCATTTGAAAATGGTGCAAAAGTTTATACCCGGCTCAGGTTTTATGAACACCAACCGTATGAAGTGGAAATCACAACGTATTCGTATGCAGGTTCCGGGGAGCTTGATCATTTTATAGTCACTGCCACCATGGGCAATTATGCACGGTTACGTAAGCTCTATTTAAAAGAAGGGACGGTGGTTTCGGGGAAGCTTTGGCCGGATTATACCGGAGATGCATTTACGCCTCATGCTCATTCTCCCATTAGAGATTTCATCACAGACAAAAAAGGAACTGCCTGGTTCATCGCCGCTCCCGATGAGAAAAACCCGGCAAAAGCTGCCTATTCAGCAGGAACCCGCGATCACTGGAAATACTATGGCAAAAAGGCAACACAGTACTGGTATAGTAAGCACAGCGATGAAAAACTGGAAGGGCTTGTAAACGGCAGGTATACCTACTGGGCAAGCCAGTCGCCCATTCCGGGTGGTATTTCTTTTGAAAATTTTGAGTTGAAGGCGCCGTTTAAACAGGGAGACAGTTTCATTTTCGGAATCAGCCCTCTAACGCCACATCAGCTGATTAAAAAGATAAACAGAGGGCCGTAAAAAGCCCGGAAACCACCTTTCCTATCCGGAATTTATAATAAAAAAGAAATATTGAGCAGAGGATTTTAAGGTGCCGTACGTAATAGAAAAAGAAACGGTTAGTAAAAAAAATTGCTTAAACGTTTAACCATTGTGAAATCAATCTAAAACATTACAACCACAGTTTATATGAAAAAGAAAACAATCAGTGTAAAATGCAAAATGATCTTAGCCTGCTTCCTTTGTTGCCAGGTTCTTTATTTGCATGCATCCGGCAATCCGGGGCAATTGTACCAGGACAAAATAGTTAAAGGAACTGTCACGGAAAAAGAAACTGGCACTCCTATAGCCGGTGTGAGCGTAAGTGTAAAGGGGGGCGATGCCGGTACAGTTACCAGCATCACCGGGCAATATGAAATAAGGGTGGTTTCGGACGATGCGGTGCTTGTATTCACCCATGCGGGAAAAATACAGGAAGAAAGGGCAGTAGCAGGCCTGTTGGTAATTGACGTAGCCATGGAAAATGACGTAGCACTGATGGAGGAAGTGTATGTGGGGTATATGGTGCAAAGGAAAAAGGACCTTACAGGTGCCATCTCGTTGGCAACTGGCAGCGATATTGCCAAAAACCCTTCTGCAAACGCCATGAAATCCTTGCAAGGAAAGCTTGCCGGTGTGCATATTACCACTAATGGCGGTAACCCGGCAGAAGGCGTGAACGTACAGATAAGAGGGCTTTCTTCCCTGTCCGGAAGTGTGCGGCCCCTGATTGTGCTGGACGGTATGCCTACAGAAAATTTAAATCTCCGTGATATCAATGCAGCAGATATAGAATCTATCCAGGTATTAAAAGACGCCGCATCTGCCAGTATTTATGGAGCAAGGGCTTCGGGAGGGGTAATACTGATCCAAACCCGGAAGGCAAAGATAGGCCAGACAAAAGTGGAGTATTCCGGCAGTTATGCAATAAGCAAAGTAGTGCAAAGACCCACGCTGATGAATGCCGAGCAGTATGGTGAGGCCATGTTCAGGG
>DAOLFI010000337.1:0-4646 GCA_035326385.1 Niabella sp. | reverse complement strand
CATTTCCAAGAAAGAAAGATTACCCGCTTCCACCCCATTTGTTTGCACCGCCAGATAAAATACTGCATGAAAAATACGGTACTCAGTATATCAGCCAGCCCACAGCCAGAGCAAGCCGTGCCATAAAAGGCAGAAATCAATGTGTGGCAAGCTCTACATGTACCGAGTGCCCGGTAAATGCAAAATTTACTATAGAAAATTCGCTGATGAGCGTTTATGAAAATCCGGCCGTAACGCTGGAATATAACGCACAGGTATACCGGTTAACCACTACTGATAAGGCCGCAACAAAAATTCATTATGCAAAAGATAATATAGAGCTGGAGGCAGAAGCGGATTATTATATTTTAGGAGCTAATCCTTTTTTCAATATTAATATCCTTTTAAACTCCGGCGACAAAAACCCCCTGACGGGGATTGGATTTGGTGAACAGTTAGGTATTCAGGCTTTAATTGATCTGAAAGATATGTCAAACGCCGGTGGAAGCACCTGGGTAAATGCCAATGGTTATATGCTTTACGATGGCGATTTCAGGAAAGAATATGCCGGGTGCCTTATAGAAACCAATAACGCAACCTATATCAGGCCGGAAGAGGGTAAATGGCTCGATATCATGTCATTCAGGCTTCTGTTTGAAGATCTGCCACAGGAAGGTAATTATATCACAACAAGTAACAATAAATTTATTCCAGAGGCTGTTTTTAATGCCGGCAGGTCACAATATGCCTTAAAAGCATTTGAAGAGGCTAAGAAAAAATTGCCCACTATTTTAAGCTGTCTGCCTGTAGAGCACATCAGGTATTTGTACCCTCATCAAAACGAAGGCCATATTATTGGCGGCGCCAGGATGGGGACCTCAGAAGAAAATAGCGTGGTTGATAAATACATGGTTCACCACCAATACCAGAATGTTCTGGTTTTAGGAGCAAGCAGCTATACAACTTATAGTCCCTCTAATCCTACATTAACTTTATGTGCCCTGTCTTTGCACACTGCCGATAAACTTTTTTAAAATGAAACGGAGAAAGTTATTAAAAATATTAGGAAGTGTTGCAGGCGGTGCCATACTAGTTCCGTCGGGTTTATACCTGACAACACCCGGCATTAAATATTTTGCAGAAAAGATCATATACCGTCACCTCGGTTACCTTAAGTTAGACCCTGGCGGCGTCAGCCAGTATGTTGAAGACTATTTTAAGGGCATGCCCGATTCTTTTACCAATACCATAAGATGGAAATCCTATTATTATCTCAACATAAAGACAAAAGATTCCATTAATATTTATCAATTAATAAGATGTTATCTCCTTTCTTCCGATTTTTTTCAATATAAAATGGATACAAAAAGAACCATAAAATACGCTGGCCTTTATGATCCGTATAAAAGCCCGGTGGCCAATCCATTTAGTTATATTTACCTTCCAGATAAAAGTAATATATAGCTGGTGTGTTTTTCTGGCTTATTTTCATAGCTATATGCTGCATCTTAATTCCATATCACTTTTACAATTTAAAAATTATACCAATAAAGCTTTTGAATTTAGCAAGCAGATCATTGGCATTTGTGGGAAGAACGGCGTTGGTAAAACCAATATCCTTGATGCCGTCCATTATTTATGCTTTACCAAAAGCTATTTTAGTAAAACCGATACGGTGAATGTGCAGCAGGGGGCAAAAGGGTTCCGGATAGAAGGTTTATTCAGTAAGAACGGGGAAGAAGAAAAAGCTGCCTGTATTCTTCGGGAAAACAATAAAAAAGAATTTCTTATAAACGGAACAGCTTATGAAAAGTTTTCACACCATATCGGCAAGTATCCCTGTGTGGTTATTGCTCCTGATGATGCTGTTCTTATTACAGGCGGAAGTGAAGAACGGCGTAGCTTTTTAGATGCGCTGCTATCCCAGCTGAGCCCGGAATACCTGCAAAACCTCATCCTGTACAACAGGGTGTTGCAACAAAGAAATTCCTTATTAAAAACAGCAGCAGAAACCGGCCATATAGATAATACGCTGCTACAAATACTCAATGATCAGCTGGTAAAGCCGGGTAATTTTATCTTTCAGAGGAGGAGCCAGTTTCTTGTTTCCTTCCTGCCAAAAGTAAAAAGGCTGTACACCGAAATTGCACAGAAAGAGGAAGATCTTTCTATTTTGTACGATAGCCGCCTGCTGGAAGCTTCTTTTGAAGAATTGCTGGCCGCTACCGAAAACAAGGACAGAATGTTACAGCGAACCACGGCAGGGATTCATCGGGATGATATTATCCTGCAGCTAAACGGACAGCCATTTAAAAGTATTGCCTCACAGGGACAACGCAAAAGCCTGCTATTTGCTTTGAAGCTGACAGAGCTGGACGTTATTTTTGCTGAGAAAAAGCTGATGCCGCTCTTATTGTTAGATGATGTTTTTGAAAAATTAGACGAAGACAGGATCAGCAACCTGTTGCAAAAAGTGTGCATTGAAAATAAAGGGCAGGTTTTTATTACTGATACAAACAAAGAAAGGCTAACCAGTCATCTGGAAAACTTAAATGCCAGCTATGATTTAATATCTTTGTAGTGTGAGGGGGCAACCTGGACGGTCAGACAAGCGCATTTAATACAGTTAAATTATTATATGGGAGAATATTCCTTAGGCGAAGCGTTAAAAGAGTTTTTAAATAAAAGCCGTATCCGTGGCGATATACAGGCTCTGGAAATAGACGCAGTGTGGGAAAATATCATGGGCAAAACCATTGCCCGTTATACAGATAAGCTGCAAATCATTGGCGATAAATTATTTGTGCATACCCAGGTAGCGCCTTTAAAAAATGAACTGATCTACCAGCGTGAAAAAATTATTGAAAGGGTGAATGAGGCCCTGGGCAGTAAAGTAATTAAGGATGTGATTGTGAAATAAAAAACCCTGCTATCTTACTGTCTTTCTGACTTACGGAC
This sequence comes from Niabella sp., assembly GCA_035326385.1. Taxonomy (GTDB): domain Bacteria; phylum Bacteroidota; class Bacteroidia; order Chitinophagales; family Chitinophagaceae; genus Niabella. Next base: position 1,709 of record DAOLFI010000337.1, on the reverse strand, counting down.
TTCATAACTACTTCCGCACTCTTGGATCAAATACACCATACAGCACATCAGCTACAATATTCATGAACACAAAAAAAGTTGCTGAAATAAGCACAGAACCCATAACCACCGGATAATCTAATTTCTCCAAAGCATCAACAGTAACCTTCCCGATCCCCTGCCAGCCAAAAATGTATTCTACAAAAAAGGCGCCTGCCAGCAGCTCGGCAAACCAGCCTGTGATAGCAGTAATTACGGGATTCATAGCATTCTTTAAAGCATGGCGCCATACTACTACCCTCTTGTTCAGGCCTTTTGCATAAGCAGTTCTTATATAATCCTGGTCCAGCACATCCAGCATAGCGCTCCGTGTAAGCTGTGTAATAATAGCCAGCGGCCTGATACCTAAAGTGATGGCAGGAAGAATAATATTTTTAAAGCTGAAAATCCTTTTGCCGGTAGTTTCATCTATATCAAACCAGTTGCCGCTTATCTGCAAACCTGTATATTCCGTTAACACAAAACCAAATAAATAAGCAATAACAATCCCCATAAAAAAAGACGGGGCAGAAATACCCAGGATACTTGAAAAAATAGCGCTGGTATCTAACCAGGTATTTTGCTTCACAGCCGCTACAACCCCTAAAGGAATGCCTATAAAAACAGCAAGGGCCATTGCAGCAGCAGCCAGCATAATAGTACCGGGCAGGGCCTGCATTAATATACTCCCCACTTCCCGCTTACTTTGATAAGAACGCCGCAGGTACGGAAGCTTAAGACCCACTTTTTTATGGCCACCAAGAAAAATCCCTTTTAGCTGTTTTGCCTCAATTTCTTCCTTTGTATGTATGGCTACAGGCGATACATCATTTACATAAAGCAGGAACTGCTTCCACCGGGGCTGATCAAGATACAGCTCTTTCCTGATGTTCTCCTGCGTTTTTGCATCGCCCGTCTGGCCCATGATCAGCCTTGCAGGATCGCCAAAACCCTGGAATAAAAAGAATACCAATACCACCACACCAGCTAATACCAGTATGCTATACAATATTTTTTTGGTGATGTATTGAAGCATTGGCGGATCTTAATTGGTTCCCGTACCGGTTAAAGTTTCAGCGGGAAGCGTTTTAATAGCTTTTGCAGCCTTATCAAAATTTTTATAGCTCCATTTGCCGGCAATGGTTCCACTACGTAAAATATAAACCGTAGGATTGGTACGGGCTGCCGTTCTTATCATGGTATTGTCTCCGTTCAGTACTTCCACAGCGCTGAATGGAGTATGGGCTATTGCAGCTTTTACAGCCAACGCAGAACTGCTTACTATATAAACAGGCGCCCGCTTTGTCCTGGCTTCCGCATAAATACTTTCAAACCCTTTTTGCCATTTTTCTACAGGTGTTGATGCGTCTTCGGCAAAAAGCAGTACCACTTGATCTCTTTCCAAAATTTCCCCGGTCAGGTCTGCATCAGCCTGTGTTGTCAGACCAAATGCCTTGATGGGCGGCTCATTATTCATACCCGGCCTGATCACTTTATCATAACGGCTTACAAACTTATAGGTACTGTCATCAAAATCCTCCGGAAAGGACTCAGCAGTAAACTCTACATTTTTGCCCTCCTTTTCATAAATAAAAGTAATAACAGTACTATCCGGCACTGCATTAGCCGGAACCTTCATTTGTTCAGGTATATTGTAGCCTTTCTTAAAAGGCAGGCAATCTGCAACCGGC
>DAOLFI010000336.1:0-4647 GCA_035326385.1 Niabella sp. | reverse complement strand
AGGGAGGGAACAGCCTCAGGCTTTACACACAAAGAAACACAGGACCCGTTGGTTCTGCAGGATCATACGAAGTGCAGAACAGCAACTGGTCACAAACCGGTAATTCCCCACTCCGGAATTATAAAGGAACGCCCTATGAAGGTGGAATAAGCGCACCTTTCATTGCATGGTTGCCCAAATCTGTGCCTGCTGCTACAATAGCAAAAGGCACCGGCCATTTGATTGATATAGCCCCTACCCTATATGAACTTGCAGGTATTAAATACCCTGCCATTTATAACGGAACCCATACAAACAGGTTACCGGGTAAAAGTTTATTACCGGTGCTTTACGGAAAATCTGATACTATAAGCAGGCAAGGTGCAATTTTTTGGGAACGTGGCGGTAACATCGCTGTAAGGCAGGGAAAATGGAAATTAGTGCAATTGGTCAGCACACCCGGAAAGTATGAATTGTACGATCTAACAAAAGACAGGGCCGAAAATAACGATCTCGCTAAAGAGAATCCGGAGATAGTAGCCAAGCTGCAAAAATTATATAAAGAATGGGCACTGGAAAATGATGTAGTGGACTATTCACGCCTCCGTCCTCAAAGCCCGGCGGGCAGATAATAAATACCAGTTCCTTAACACTATAAATAAAATATGCAATGAAAAAATGTTTAACTATACTGGCTCTCACCCTATCATTGAGTAGCCTGTATGCCCAGCAAAAATCTCAAAGACCCAACATCATACTTATTGTAGCCGATGACCTGGGATATGCTGATCTTGGGTCTTACGGTTCAGAGATCAGCACTCCTAACCTTGATAAGTTAGCTTATGAAGGTATCCGGTTACAAGAGTTTTATAATAACTCTATATGTGCGCCAACACGGGCCTCTTTACTAACCGGGCAGTACCAGCACAAAGCTGGTGTAGGATATTTTTCCAACGACCTGGGCTTGCCGGCTTACCAGGGATATATCAATAACCAATCGCTGACACTTGCAGAAGTACTTAAAGAAAACGGGTATACCACCATCATATCAGGCAAATGGCATGTATCCGGAAAAGGGCAAAGCCTGCCCTGGCAGCGTGGATTTCAATTTGTATATCCAAGAAATGAACAATCAGCCAACTCCGGCGCACCAGGCGTACAGGAAATAAAAACAGATGAAGAAGGCTACCCCCTGGAAGCATCTTTTCAAACTAATCTCATAACCAATAATGCCCTTAGCTTCCTGGATACTGCTGCCCTGCAGGACAAACCGTTCTTCCTGTATCTGGGCTACACAGCTCCTCACTGGCCGTTGGTAGCTTTACAAAAAGACATTGCAAAATATAAAGGGAAATATGACAAGGGCTGGGATGCTCTTCGCCAGGAAAGGTTCAAAAAACAAAAAGAGCTGGGGTTAATACCTACGGATTTTTCTATCTCTAAAAAAGATGAAGACATATACGATTGGGCAAAGCTTTCGTATGATCAACGGCAGTTATGGGCCAAAAAGATGGAAGTATTTGCAGCCATGGTAGATGAGCTCGATCAGGGGGTGGGCCATATCACAGAAAAATTAGAAAAGCTGAAAAAAGCAGACAATACTATCATATTATTTATTTCTGATAACGGAGCGCCTGCCGAGGATCTGGTTCGATGGTACCATGGCGCTACCAGGAACAAAGGCACCGTTGGCACTACAGGTTCTTTTGAATCACAAAGTAAAAACTGGTCTTATGCCTCCAATACGCCTTTCAGAGGCTTTAAAGATTATTTATATGAAGGAGGAATCAATTCTCCATTTATTGCATGGTATCCCGGTAAAATAGCAGCAGGACATATTGCCAAAGGTACCGGTCATATTATTGATCTGGCGCCTACTATTTATGAAATAACAGGTGCAAAATATCCCAAAATTTATGCTGGTATAAGACCATTTGATTTGCCCGGCCAAAGCCTTTTGCCTGTACTTACCGGCAATCAAAAAGAGGTCCAAAGAAAAGAACCGCTGTTCTGGGAAAGAGCCGGGAACAGGGCTGTAAGGTCAGGACAATGGAAGCTGGTATCGCATTGGTCCGGCTACACCTGGGAACTATACGATCTATCTAAAGACAAAGGTGAAACCAATAACATTGCCCGCGACAATCATGAAATAGTAAGCCAGCTTTCTGTAAAATATTTCCAGTGGGCTAAAGCAAATGGCGTTGTAGATTTCGCCTCGCTGGAAGACAAGGAACCCAAAAGCATGAAAGAGTTCAGGAAAAGTAAAGTACAGGAAGTAATACCACCGGGAAGAGGGTTTTCATTTTAATTTCTGAGTACTATACATGTACAAAACATATAGAGGTTATTTCATAAAAACGCCCCGCTGTTGCGGGGCGTTGATTATATGGGTAATTTAAAAAGGCAGATCATCAACAGGCGGTTCTTCAAAATTATTGGAAGAAGAACTTCCCGAAGATGGCGTAGATGAAGCCGTGCCAGAGGCGGGCGCCGAATAATTACTTCCTCCCTGGGAGGTACCTTCGGCCTTATTGCCTAAAAGCTGCACTTCACGCACACGCATAGACAATGCAGCACCTGCCGATCCATCATTTTTGGTAAAAGTTCTTACTTCTGGCTGACCTTCTACAAAAACCTGCGTACCTTTTACTAAGTAAGGAGCGATAGCGGTTCTGTCCGTCCAGTAAGCACAATCCACCCACACCGTCTTTTCCTGCTGAACACCCTGGCTATCTTTATATCTTTCAGAATGGGCCACCGTAAAATTAATGACATTTCTTCCGTTCACAGTATTTACCAAACAATCTCTGCCCAGGCGACCAATAACCTGCATTTTAATCATAGCTTCGTTTTATTTTAATATTAAAAAATTGGACAGGCAATTTAATAACAAAAAACAAATATCAAACAGCAATTAACAAATTCCTTTAAAAATAAACGTTTAAAAAAAGTTGTCCTGATAGCTATACCAGGATATTGAAGCATGATCCGATTATAAAACCAGCCTTTGGCAGGCTCTCTAAAAGACAAAGGGTTTTACTGATTATTAATAGGTTACAACACATATAACTACTGCAAATGAGTATACTAATTTGCCATTTCGTCCGTAAGGGGGAAATCTCACCAGCCTGAACAGATTTCGCTTTCCTCCGCTGCAGTGGATCCAATCGAATGATGATCCTTTTCAACTATCATTTCAAAGAACATAATTCACCTTTTATTTGTGCCTCACCATGACATCTGGACAACATTTTTTCCGATTGTCCAGGAAAAATTGAAAAGCTTAATCAAACTCCTATTTATCAGAAGCTCTGTTCATCTGCCGAAGGCCCATAGCTGCCCGGCACTTTAATATCATTAAGCCTATAATAAACGCCCAATTGTGCACGATGGTGGGTAACCTGGTTCAGAGAATGCCTGATAGCTCCATACTTGGTCCACTCTGCCAGTTTCTGACCTTTATAGGCAAGAGCCCAGTTAGGTTCCAGGGCCGCTTCTGTTACTCCGTTCAATACTTCTACAGATGCGGCATAATTCTTTTCCAGGTCTTCCAGGAGTTGCTGTCTGGTTTCAAATGGTGCAGGCCGCTCGCCATCAGCAAAATCAAGTACTTCCGTTTTTAAAATAAAGGGAACCCAGCCAAACACTTCCGTAATATGCTGTGCAAGCGGCATCAGCTTCATACTTTTAGGGTGTGGGGCATAATCATTTTTTCCTTCAGGAAATTCGTTCAGGAATTTTTTAGTAATAGCATATTCCTCTCTTAATTCGTCTTTAAGTTGTTGTAAAGTATCCATAGTTTTCGTATTTAAAATTTAACCTTGAAGGTACTAATAAGGTCATCAACCAAATGTGAAAATTTTCATTCATCCTTTGTGTACCCGCCTGCAAACGGGCAAACACATCTTAAATTCAATACCGAAGTCTTTCATCCGGACAATCAATACCATCCGCCATGGCGGATTTTAACACAAAGGAACTGTATATTCTCGTTGCAAGTCTTCGGGTTTGAAAAATAACCTGACAGATAAGTCTGGAGGACTGACAGGATTATAAAATAAGAGTAAACCTGCTAAAAAACTCCGTAAGGAGTGACATAGAGCATAGAAACCTTCAAAGTCAGATGCATTTGCCGTACCTGAAGGAACAGGCAGGTTTTATGAATGGAAAATTTCATGTACGTTTGATGCTTAAATCACTCTTTATGCAGCTCAATTCATACATTGACCATACCATCTTAAAGCCAACAACATTAGTGGCCGATATTGAAAAAGTTTGTGCAGAAGCCCGGCAATATGGCTTTGCCTCCGCATGTGTGCCGCCTCCATTTGTGAAAAAAACAAAAGAATTATTAAAGGGTAGCCCCGTGAAAACATGTACTGTTATTGGCTTTCCGTTTGGTTATTCAGCTATTGAAGCTAAACTGGCCGAAGTGTTGCTGGCTATTGTTGACGGAGCGGATGATCTGGATATTGTTATTAACCTGGTGGCCCTGAAAAACAATGACTGGCAATACCTGGCCAATGAGGCTAATCATTTAATACCTGTGATAAAAGAAAAAGGAAAGATCGTTAAGATCATTATTGAAAGCGGTGTGCTTACTGATGATGAGATTATCAAATGCTGCGAGCTGTATGGTGCTGCCGGTATAGACTTCCTGAAAACGTC
>DAOLFI010000335.1:0-4647 GCA_035326385.1 Niabella sp. | reverse complement strand
AGGCGCTATGGATGCAGCCAATATTCTGAAACCTGCCCTTGCCCGTGGCGAGTTACGGGCTGTTGGTGCCACCACCTTAAATGAATACCAGAAGTTCTTCGAGAAAGATAAAGCCCTGGAACGCCGTTTTCAGAAAGTAATGGTGGATGAGCCTTCGGTGGAAGACGCGATCTCTATTTTGCGGGGTTTAAAGGATAAATACGAGACCCACCACCATGTACGCATTAAGGACGATGCTATTATAGCAGCGGTAGAGTTGTCCAGCCGTTATATTACAGACCGGTTTTTGCCGGATAAGGCTATAGACCTTATTGATGAAAGTGCGGCCAAGCTGAGATTAGAGATGAACTCCATGCCCGAGGAACTGGACCGGTTAGATCGCCAGATCCGCCAATTAGAGATTGAAAGAGAAGCTATTAAGCGTGAAAATGATGAGGAAAAGCTCAAACAGCTCAATACGGAAATCGCTAACCTGTCTGTAGAGCGCGATACGTTGAAAGCCAAATGGTCAGAAGAAAAAGAACTGGTAGAGCAAATTCAGAACGCAAAAGCCGGTATAGAGACCCTGAAGGTAGAAGCCGAGCAGGCAGAGAGAAACGGCGATTACGGAAAAGTTGCTGAAATACGCTATGGAAAAATAAAGGAAGAAGAAGAACGTATTGTAAAGCTTACAAAAGAATTACAGGAAGATAAAGAAAAGCGCCTGCTGAAAGAGGAGGTAGATGCTGAAGATATTGCAGAAAGCGTGGCCAAAGCCACCGGTATTCCTGTGAGTAAAATGCTGCAAAGCGATAGAGAAAAGCTGCTGCATCTTGAAGCGCATTTGCATGAAAGAGTAGTGGGACAGGATGAAGCCATTGTTGCGGTAGCCGATGCCATACGCCGCAGCCGTGCCGGCCTCAGCGATCCTAAAAAACCTATTGGTTCTTTTATATTTTTAGGAACTACAGGGGTGGGCAAAACTGAACTGGCTAAAGCCTTGGCAGAATATTTATTTGATGACGAGGGCATGATGACCCGTATCGACATGAGCGAATACCAGGAAAAACATACGGTGAGTCGCCTTGTTGGGGCGCCTCCCGGGTATGTGGGTTATGATGAAGGTGGCCAGCTAACAGAGGCAGTGCGCCGCAAGCCTTATAGTGTGGTATTGCTGGATGAGATTGAAAAGGCCCATCCTGATGTATGGAACGTGCTTTTGCAGGTGCTGGATGATGGAAGGCTTACTGATAATAAAGGCCGCGTGGTTAATTTCAAAAACACCATTATCATTATGACCAGCAATATTGGCAGCCACCTGATTCAGGAAGCTTTTGAAGATGTGACAGAAAAAAATATAGAGGAGGCAGCTGACAGGGCAAGAGCGGAAGTGATGAACCTGCTAAAAGAAACGGTAAGACCGGAGTTTCTGAACCGTGTGGACGAGGTCATCATGTTCCATCCTTTATTAAAAAAGGATATTGCCGGTATTATAAAAATACAATTGAACGCGCTGAAGAAACAGGTATTCCAAAACAGCGGCCTGCAATTAACGTTCAGTGATTATGCACTGGAGTTTTTAGCGGATCAGGGATTTGATCCTCAGTTTGGGGCACGTCCGCTCAAAAGGCTGATACAAAAGGAAATAGTGAATCAATTAAGCAAGCGCATATTAATGGGCGATATTGACAGGTCGCAACCGGTTTTAGTAGATGTTTTTGACAATATGGTGGTTTTCAGAAATGAAGCGCAACAGGGCAAAACAGTGTAAGTGTAATGGTTGGATGTGGATCAGTGGAAATGTTTACAAGTTAACAGGGGGTACTTCTGACTTTCGGTCTTTCGGACCCCCGACTTTCAGACTTTTCCGGCTGTAAAAAAATTATGAGCTAAAAAAATAATTATGTTCCCCCACTCCTTATATTTGGGCAGTTTTTGAATAAGGGTGCAAACCGGAAAACAAAAAATACTTGCCTAACTAAATTTTAAAACTTTATGAGCGTTAAAAAAGACGATGAAGCGATAATAGAACCTAAAGATATTTTTGTAGGTAAAAAAGATGCGCCCGTTATTTTAATGGAGTTTGGCGAGTATGAAAGTGAAGATTGCGCTAAGGCTAATGAAATAGTGAAGCAGATTTTATCTGATTATGAAGGCCGGGTTAAATTTAACTTCCGTCATTTTCCCCAAACCAGAATACACCAGCGCAGTTTAAAGGCGGCAGAAGCGGCTATTGCTGCTGCGCAGGAAGACAAGTTCTGGGAAATGCACAATGTGCTTTTCCAAAACAGGAGAAACCTGGGTACTACAAGCTTAAAATTACATTCCAAGGATGCCGGTGTAAAGAACAAGAACTTTCTGGAAGAGCTGGTTAATGGTACTTATGGCTGGCAGGTACAGGATGATTTAAAATACGGTATTGACCTGGGCGTAAAGGAAGTGCCTTCGTTTTTTATAAACGGAGAAATGATAAAGGGAAAAGCTACCTACGCATCGTTAAGTGCAGCTATTGATGTGGCCTTAAAGAACAGCAAAAAGCCGGCATCAGGTAAGTCTAAAGCAGCGCCTAAAAAATCAGCCGCGGCTGTTTCAAAAAGTAAAAAGTAAGAGCAGTGATCAATCGATTCAATAAATCTGGTAAATTGTTGCTTTAGTACTTCTTATATAAAGATATATTTGTTATACAATCGCCGAAACCCTTTACTGTAAAGGGTTTCGGCGTTTTTGTGGGTATATTCCTTTTAGTGCTATAAGAAATTTTATCTAAACCAGCTGATTTTTGACAGGTTCTTTTTTTGTAAATTTTTGCCTGAAAACTTAAATAATTTCAAAACCTTTATTCGGGGCTTCTTTTTTTTCATCATTAATGAAAAATTTGTGTGGGATTATTTTTTTTATGTTGAATAAATGTGGATATTCGCCGTCCGTCTTAATTTTTTTTGTTGTATGGAATGAGAATAGCAGGTAAGACATTTCTAAATGATTTTTTTTATTTGTAGCACTCAATAAATTTACTGTTTCAATGGAGAAAAATGCCGATAAAGTTTGGTCTAATTGTTTAAAGATTATAAAAGATATAGTAGAGTGGCAGCATTACAAAACATGGTTCGAACCTATTAAGGCTATTTCTTTAAAAAATAATATACTGGTAATACAGGTACCCAGCCAGTTCTTTTTCGAGTATCTAGAAGAACATTATGTAAATTTATTGGCAAAAACGCTTAAGCGTGAGTTAGGCAAAGAGGCCCGGTTAGAATACAGGATAATGGTGGATAGCGGCAATAGTAAGAATAAGCCGCTGACAATGGATGTACCGGGAACAGGGTATAAAACATATTCCAATAACGAAATGGACTTTCCGCTCGTGATTAATAATTCTGTTAAAAATCCTTTTGTCATTCCGGGCATTAAAAAAATGCAGATTGACCCGCAATTGAATGTGAATTATACATTTGATGCATACATTGAAGGAGATTGTAACAGGGTAGCAAGACGTGCAGGAAAAACCGTGGCGGATAAACCGGGAGCCAACTCTTTTAACCCTCTGGTGGTTTACGGAGGCGTGGGCTTGGGAAAAACGCACCTGGTTCAGGCTATTGGCAATGAAGTAAAAAGGCTTCATCCCAATAAAATTGTGCTGTATGTGAGTTCAGAAAAATTTATTAACCAGTTTATGGATCACAGCCGTAATGGCGCCATAAATGATTTTATACATTTCTATCAGCTGATAGATGTGCTGATAGTTGATGATGTTCAGTTTTTCAGCAAAGCAGAGAAGTCTCAGGATGCCTTCTTCGCTATTTTCAACCATTTACATCAGTCGGGTAAGCAGTTGATCCTAACTTCAGACAAGTCTCCTAAAGACCTGGATGGTGTGCAGGAACGTTTGCTAAGCCGTTTCAGGTGGGGATTGAGCGCTGATCTTCAGATACCTGATTACGAAACCCGTATTGAGATACTTGAGAGGAAGATGAAGGCCGATGGGCTCGACATGCCTAAAGATGTGGTAAAATATATTGCTTATAATATTAACAGTAATGTAAGAGAGCTGGAAGGGGCGTTGATCTCTTTATTAGCTCAGTCATCATTGAACCGCAGGGATATTGACCTGGAGCTGGCTAAGAAAGTGTTGCGTAACTTTATTAAATCATCAAGCAAGGAAATCACTATTGTTACCATTCAGAAAATGGTATGTGATTACTTTGGGGTTTCGTACGATAAGCTGTTACAGAAAACCCGTAAGCGGGAAATTGTACAGGCCCGCCAGATCACAATGTACCTGGCAAAGGCTTTTACCAAGAACAGCCTGAAAACGATTGGTGAGCATTTTGGTGGCCGGGACCATACCACGGTGATACATTCCTGTCAAACCGTAAAAGACCTTATGGATACCGATACGTTGTTCAGGGAGAATGTGCTGGAGCTGCATCAGAAAGTACAGCTGGCTGCAATGTAAAAGCGCATAAAAAAACTTGCCCGGAAAGCTTTAACTTCAATGTTTTCCTATATATTTGCATCCCTTTTGGTGAGGTGGATGAGTGGCTGAAATCAGTAGTTTGCTAAACTGCCGTACGGGTTAAACTGTACCGCGGGTTCGAATCCCGCCCTCACCGCCAAATAAGAATAGAAGTCGCAGATAATTATTTTATTTGCGACTTTCTTTATTTT
>DAOLFI010000334.1:0-4666 GCA_035326385.1 Niabella sp. | reverse complement strand
TAAGAAATGAGCAGGAATATAGTGTCGCATGTGCAAACAGATGTTGGCCGCAGGCGCGATAATAACGAGGATAATTTTGTATGGCTCCAAAATCTGTGGACCAAGCCAGGTATGGCGCTGATAGGTGCTATTGACGGCGTTGGCGGTTATGAAGGCGGAGCAGAAGCCGCGGCCATAGCAAAAAACACTATTGAGAACTACCTGCAAAATTTCAGTTTTGGAGCTCCTTTGCAATTACTGAAAGAGGCTATGATCCAGGCAAATAATGCTATTCATATCAAACGCTCCGAGGCTGGTTTGGAAAGAATGAGCTGTGTGGCCTCTGTGGGCATACTGGATGCTGAAAAGGAATTGCTTTACGTTGGCCATGTAGGAGACAGTCGCGGCTACATTTACAGGAACGGCGAGCTGCTCAAAATAACGAAGGACCACTCTTCCGTTGGCTTCAAGGAAGATAGCGGGTATTTAACAGAAGAAGAGGCCATGCATCATCCTAACAGGAATGAGATCAGTAAAATGTTAGGGGAGTACATGATCGATGCCAATGATACCGATAACTATTTCGATTTCTTTGAGCATAGCTTTTTACCCGGCGATATCGTTTTGTTTTGCAGCGATGGACTCACCGACCTGGTAAACAGGGAAGGTATTGCTACGGTACTTTCTGGCGATCAGCCGTTGAATGCAAAAGCACAGGCGCTAATTGACAGAGCCAATGAGTTGGGTGGCAAAGACAATATAACGGTAGCGCTGGCAACTTACAATGCAAAGGTGCCGGCTAAAAAGAAGACATACAAGAACACCATCGAGGTGCCTGTTAACAGCGAAGAAGAATTATTAACGATAATGGATAAAAAGCCTGCACGTAAAAAAAAACAGTGGTTGTGGTTACTCCCGGTAGTATTCCTGGCGGGGTTCCTCGCAAACTGGGCGGGAACAAAAAGAATGCTCCCGGGAAGCGCAAGCCACGCTGATACGGTTTATATAAGAGATACTATTGTTGTTCCGGACAGCCTGTTTCAAAGGGATACATTGATACAGGCTACCGATACCATTTTTAGTGACAGTGCTCGCAATCGCAGTAACATGGGCTATTAAACACAGGAATGAAGAAAAAGCAAAAGATAGAATTATACGCACGCAATACCGAAAGGCTGCTATTAGCATTCGTTACTGTGATCATAGCGACAATGGTAGTTTCTTTTTATTTCAATATTAAAGAAGAACTTACCAAAGCGGGAGAAGGATATGCAAATGGTAGCGTGATCAATTTGTCAGCACCGTTAAATACAGATAACGTAAAAAGTGCTTTCAAAAAAGGCGGGTATTTTACGGATCAAAACTATATCACCTTTGTTGCTAACAACCTCAAAGCAAAAGTTGATCAGGAAAAAAGACTTCCCAACCTTGGTGCGTTAAACAAAAAGCCCTTATTGCTTAAAGCAACTGATTTTCTGGAAACAGGAAGTGAATCCGGTAAGCTCAGGTTTATTAATTCGCTTGCGCATATTGGTTTGGATTCAGCTTTGTATGCGCAGGAGAAAACGAAATCGGCTACATATCCTTCAAAAGTAAAAGTGGGAGAATCCTTGTCCGGTGTGGATTTGAGCGGATCGGTAAGTTTTAAAGCAGAAGGAGAGACGCCTGCTGATAGAAAAGGCGTATTAATAAAACTGACACGCATTTTCCCTGATGCCTATTTTGATACATTGCCCGGCGATAACAACACAATACAAACGGAGTTTTTTGCAAGGACTGATGAAGATGGGGATTACGAGTTCACTGATCTTGATCCTAAAGGAAATTACAGTGTACTGGCTATTAAACCCAGCTACGAATTCGGCCCTTTAAAAGGAACTGCTGAAATAGGCAGGAGTCGTACCTACGATTTCACAGGCCAGCCACATCAGCTAAGGTTATTAGATAGGATAGAGTACCGGCAGATCAAGGGCGATAAGATATTTACAGTAAGAACACCGGAGGAATTTAAAAAAGAGTTCTTCACCTGCGTGATTATATTGGTGCTGGCTTTTTGGGTATTGCATATTGCACTGTATTTAAAAAATTACCGGAGCGATCAGTTCATTCTTCCGCTCATCATGTTCATCCTGGGTATAGGGGTAATGGTTTTGTACAGCGTGCAGGACCCGTTGCGGGATGAAATATATGGTACCGGTATGGCAAAATACTCGGTCGTTATACTGTTGTTATTTTCTGTGCTGATCTTTGTATTTAAGCAGAACCCTGTTAACCGTTTTTATCATTCAAAGTGGTTCGATCCGCTGCATCGTTTACGACCCGCAGGCGAAGGCCTAAAAGCGCCCCGCGGCTATACCTGGCTGCTGGCTTCTATTGCATTGATGTTATTACTGGCCCTGTTTGGCGCTGGCCCCGAAGGCAGTGGTGTAAAAGTGAACCTGTTCGGTTTCCAGGTAAGTGAATTGTCTAAATACCTGATGGTGGTATTTTTTGCTACTTACTTTACGGTGAATGCCGGGTACTTCAGGAATATCCCGGATAATCGCTGGCTGACAAAGAGCAATTTGCAAATGTTCGGTTTATTCATTTTTTTATTAGCGATATATGCTTTTCTTGGCGACCTGGGTCCGGCTGTGGTGCTTTGTTTGACTTTCCTGTTTTTCTATTCGTTTGCCAAAGAGGAATTTTTTGAAATGATCGTTGCGGCAGCGGTTTATGGCCTGCTGATCTTCTTAACAGCTAAGTTCATCAATAATACAGAGAGCAATTACTTGCCCTGGCTGGCGCTTGCAGCCTGCGCTGGTACTTTCCTGTATGCTTTCTTTAAAAAGAAACAGGAATCGGTATTCTTTATAACGCTGATCATTTCTTCTTTTATATTATTAGCGGCATTGCCTTTCAGCTTTACCCAGCGCCTTGCAGACAGGAACGGCATGTTTGCTAACATCTGGGAAAATAAGCTTGTTGGCGGCGACCAGGTAGCGCATGGGGTATGGTCTTTAAATTCCGGAGGATTTACTGGTCAGGGTCTAGGCAAAGGTTTTGCAGATGTGATGCCGGCGCATCATACCGATATGATACTTGAAACGATCGGAGAGGAGCTGGGCTTCCTGACTTTAATCACCCTCTTCTTTGCTTTCGGATTATTGGTGTACAGGTGTATACTGGCTGCAAGACGCACAGGAAAGCCTTTTATGTTTTACCTGATGTCCGGAATAGCTATCGCTACTATGCTTCAGCTCATGCTGATAACAGCCGGTACTTTAGGTTTGCTGCCGCTTACAGGCATATCCGTTCCTTTTTTGAGCAAAGGTAATGCGGGCATTATTGTTACGCTCGCTGCTTTTCTTTTGGTGTTGGTAATGTCCAATGAAAGAGGTGATGCGCTTGAAATGGAATACGTGAAAAAGAATTTTGATAACGTGAACACGTACGCTATCCTAACGTTTTTCAGTGTTGTTTTGATATTTACCGGGAGCCTTATCTGGTACCAGGTCAAAAGCAATGAGTATATTACCAAACCTGCGCTGGTGCTGAATAAGCGGGGCGAATGGCAGTACAGTTACAATCCGCGCATCGGGTTATTGCTTAAAGAGATCAAGGCTGGTAATATTTATGATAAGAACGGCATCTTGCTGGCCACTTCTGATAAAACCAACTTTCAAAAAAATAAAGAGAAGCTGACGGGTTATGGTGCTAACCTGGCCTTATATAACGAGCAGCTATCACGTGATCAGGATCGTTATTATCCTTTCGGCTCCGATCTGTTGTTCTGGTTAGGTGATTATAATAAAGAAAGCGCGAGGGAAGAGAGCGCGGGCTATGCGGCCGAATTCAGGCATTTTACATCGTTGCGCGGTTTTGATGTAAGCTATACCACTACCGAAAGAACTACCGACCGGTATAAAGAAAATAAGTTCTTACCCGAAACCACCAAAGACAACGAGCTAGCGCTTTACGATTACAGCGCATTGGCTCCGTTCATAAAAGCCGGCAGGAACAGCGATCTTATAAAACAACAGAACAGTAAGCAAAAAGATATATGGCTTTCGCTGGATGTAGTATTAAATGAGAAGATAAATGCTCTTGTCCAAAGTAAAGCTCCGTATAAAAATTTCCGTACATCGGTTGTAGCCGTTAATGCACAAACAGGGGATGTGCTGGTTTCGGCTTCCAATCCTTCTCCTTCTTATAAAGATCTGAAGCTGATCAGCAATATCGAGCCGGAAGATTACCGGAATATCTATAAGCAGATCTTTAATGATAAGATAGTTGTGCCGCAGGATTTAGGTGTTACTTACACTTCTCGCCCCGGTTCTACCGTTAAGATCATTGATGCGTATGCGGCTATCAATAAATACGGTTTGCAGGCTACAAAGTTCAGCTTCTTTATTCACCCGGCAGAAGCGATACGTACGGATGAGCCTTCCGGCGAAAATGTGGACATGCACAAAGCGATCGTGCGCTCCAGCAATGCTTATTTTATCAAGCTGCTCAACGAAAAGAACCTGCAATCTCCGGTGTTTGATATGTACGACAAGCTGGGCATGAATATCATCAACCGGGGTGGCTTTAATTTTAAACGTCCTGCCGATTATAACAGTGAAAAGGATTTTAAAGAATGGGCTGCATTCGTTGAAAAGGGCAAGAATATTTACAATACTAAAAACAAGAATTATATCAACAC
>DAOLFI010000333.1:0-4681 GCA_035326385.1 Niabella sp. | reverse complement strand
AACATTATAACAACTTTTAACCAAAAAATCACCAACCATTTTTCAGTACATTACCAGTAATATTGAATGGTTAATATGAGGTTTGGAGCAGGTTTTCCAGCTGTGCAATGCCTTTAGTGAGTACATTTTTGATAATGCGGTAGCTTCTCATAGCGCCATCATTGAGTTCGTTCTTAACAGCTTTTTCTTCAAGCAGCTCAAAATGTGGCATGAGCTTTTTGCCTATAACAACTGCCGTAGAAGATTTTAACTTATGGGCCAGCATCTTCACTTCGGCATAGTTCCCGGTGCTGACAGCTATATAAAGTTCCTGCATCTGTGGGGGCACCTGGGTAAGAAACAGTTCTATGACCTCCTTCTCAAATTCCTTATTATTATCGGACAACTCATGCAGGTAGCTCAGATCCACTACCAAAGACTCCGTTGAGAATAATTTTTGCGATTGGATAGTAGTAATATCAGACTTCACTTCTTTTGCCTGTACAGGCGGCTGTATATTTGCGGCCATCAAAACGCTCATAACCTCGAACAGCTTCCGGGTATTTACCGGTTTCGTTAAATATTCATTCATTCCTGCTTCAAGGCATTTCTCTCTTTCGCCGGCAAGCGCATGTGCTGTAAGAGCAATCACGGGTAACTTCAGTTTAAGTTCATCCCGGATAATTTTAGTGGTATCGTACCCGTTCATATCAGGCAGTTCAATATCCATTAAAATGATATCATAAAAATTATTTTTCACTTTATCAATAGCCTGCGTCCCTGTTTCTGCAACGTCTACCTTCACATTGGTACCCATAAAAATACCATTGATCAATTTTACATTCAGCACATTATCCTCTACCAGCAATATGCTCAGATCTTCTAAAAACGACAGATCAGTTACGGATTCAACCGGTTTGGTATTCACCTGTTTTGTTGAATCGTAATGAGCAAACGGCATTGTAAAGGTGAATATAGAGCCTACGCCCAGCTCGCTTGTTACAGATATTTCCCCGCCCTGGCTTTGAACAATATGCTTGGCAATACTTAATCCCAGGCCGGTACCTCCGTAAAGGCGGGTTGTTTCCACACCTGCCTGCTCAAACCGTTTAAATACACGTGACAGTTTGTCTTTGGAAATGCCTATACCCGAATCTTTTATTTTAAATTCTATTACGGATCTTTTTTCGTCAGCTGATGTCATCCTGGCAAAAATCAAAATACTTCCTTTGGGGGTAAATTTTATAGCATTCCCTACAATATTGGTAATTACCTGGGTCAGGCGTACCGGGTCACCAATAACAACCTCAGGTACATTGAGATCGCATTCATAGTTGAGCGTAATATTTTTACTTTTGGCCTTGGGCAGATAGAGGCTGCAAATGGAATTTAAAATACCATCGATACTTACCGGGTGCTCTTCAAAAACCATCATATTAGACTCCAGCTTTGAGAAATCCAATATATCATTCAGCAATCTCAGTAAGTTTTCGCCTGCCGACTGAATAATGCGTACATACTCATTTTCTTCAGATCCTATATCCCGTTTACCTAACAATTCGGCAAAGCCCAGGATCGCATTAATGGGAGTCCTGATTTCATGGCTCATATTGCTTAAGAAAGACTCTTTTAGCTTCAAAGATTCCTCTACCAGTTTTTTCGCCTGGATAAGCTCCCGTTCAAATTCTTTAATATTACTTATATCATCAAATACTGAAATAGCATACTCCAACTGTCCTCTTTCATTATAAATAGGAATAGCACTAACCCTAAAAGGTATTTCTACCCCGTCAACTACTATAATGGTTTCATTAAATCCTATATTCGTTTCCCCGTAAATGGCATGGGTAATAAAGAGTTTATCACGCAGCTCATGCTTCAGCGTGCTGTTAGGCGCAGTAACATTATCCGGTGATTCAAAAACACTTCCATCCGGAAGCAGTTGCTGGTTAAATAATGCTACAGCTTTATGGTTGGCATGGTACTCGTTGCTTTTGGTATTTACTATTATAACACCAACCGGCAGTTTATCAAGTATGCTTTCTAATCTTATCTGCGATTTTAATAGAAGCTGCTCTGTATTTATTAAACGCTGATAAATTTTCCTGATATAGACAAGCGTAAATAATATAATCATAACCGCAACAATTACACTTATGATTACTACATATATTACTTTATTGAAGTTATCATTCTCATGTTTCAGCTTTTGCGATTGCAGTGCCTTCTCGGTATTTATAAAATTTAAAACATTATATCTTAGCTTATTGATAAGCCTGTTCTCCTCACCATTGTTAAAATAGCTCCAGGCTTCTAAAAAAGAAACATATCGTCGCTTAACGATGATACTGTAAGCCATTTGCCTTTGCTCATTTACCAGCACCCCTATACTATCTAAAAGCAGCCTCTGCCTGTATATCATAGGCAGGTGCTTTAAAGAGCTGATCCGGGTTTTTAAGATACGGCTGGAAATGTCAAATGATTTCAGATAGGATGAGTCATTGGTGATAATATAACCTCGGTAAGCGGTTTGAACATCCTGTACAGCATTTAATACGTCCTGGGATTGGGTTATAATAATGCCGGAGAGATTAACATCCCTCATTGATTTTTTATACCGTACGGTTCTTGAATTGGCATAAATCCCAAGTCCTATTAAAATAAGCGCACTTATAGATAAAGCGATGGTTATTTTTACTTTTTCAGATACTTTTATGGATTTTCGGGCATTCATTTATAGTTTGAGTATCAGTTTGTTCAGAGGTTTTACCTTTACCCATTTTAGAAAATAGCCAAAGCATGTTTAAAGGCAAGATGTAAATATAAGCATTAATCCATCACAAATATTAGGTAGTCAAAGATTAATACTTTTTTGATATTTTTGCCTTATCATTTACTTATGATACAATATACCAAAAATGAAAATGTACCTAAACAAAATTCACCTGCTGCTAAAAAACCTCTTATTTTCTAAAAAATCGACGGAAAAAGGGGGTACAGACACCTATAAACTCATTGAAAGAAAATGGTGGATGGGTGATGATTTATTTGCTGATCAAAAAAACCTTCTGGTAAATTCGGGAAAGGCTAAGAATATTTCCTGAACACTTTGAGGGGTTTGTCTGAATATTCGCAAACGTTTTTATCAAAAATCGCTTGTCAGAATCATTTTTATCCTTAACTTTGCCCTCCCATTACAGGGAATGGCTGCGTAGCTCAATTGAATAGAGCATCTGACTACGGATCAGAAGGTTTTAGGTTTGAATCCTAACGCGGTCACAAACTACAATTCATAGTTAAAAGACATCCACATATAGCGGATGTCTTTTTTAATTGCAACCCTATGCCATTTATTTATATTTCATTTTTTGCTTCGCTCAATAAACTTGCAGGCATAGGCTAAATACCTAAGGCAAAAAAGTCCACCGCAATTGCTGCCAAAAACAGCCAAAGGTTATTATATACAAGTGCTTAAAGCTTATGAGCAACAGAGTCAGGAATACGGTTATTTTCTAACACGCAGATTAGCGGTGACAGTGACGCAGGCATTTACACCGTTGACTACCCGATTTTTAATTTAAAACCACAAAATAAAATAGGTTTTAAGCAGTAGCAGGATGAAAAAGAGTGCTCATCCGCCTCTCCTTTCATTACCTGTTTTGAGATCGTGCTATCCAGACAAAAAGCAATATCAACGGGACTTCTATAGAAAAGCATGCCGCATTTCTTCTACCAGGTCGCCGGATATCATAGCATCCATTCCGTATTTTTCAGCAGCTTTGTCACCGGCAAGGCCATGTATATAAACACCCATGATTGTTGCCTGCTCAGAAGTATAACCCTGTGCCAAAAGCCCTGTAAGAATCCCTGTAAGAACATCGCCGCTACCACCTTTGGCCATACCGGCATTACCCGTGGTGTTAAAATAACCTTTTCCAGACGGAGTGGCAATAAGGGTATAATGGCCTTTTAGCAATATCACAGCATTCAGCTCCCTGGCCTTTTGAAGCGCTATTTCAGTTTTTTCAAAGTCGTCCATAGTCTCGTCAAACAGCCGGGTAAACTCTACCGGATGTGGAGTAAGGATCGTGTTTTCAGGAAGAAGGGAATACCAATCCCTATTTACTGATAGTATATTTAAAGCATCGGCATCCAGTACCATTGGCTTTTTATAGTTCTGCAACAGTCCAAACAACAAATTTGCAGTAGCCTGTTCTTTTCCTATACCAGGCCCTATGCCTATGGCTGAATAGATACCAAGATCATAATCTATTTCTGTAACAATATCACCCGAGTTATCAATTTTGCACATGGCCTCGGGAGTGCTTGTTTGGATAGTATCAATTCCTTTTTGCGGAACATGTGCGGTAACCAGTCCTACACCGCTGCGCAGGCAGGCTCTTGTGCATAGGATTGCTGCGCCCATCTTACCAAAACTGCCGGCTACAATAAGTGCATGGCCAAAACTGCCTTTATGCGCAAAATCTTTCCGGGGTTTGTAAAACGACTGGACAAGCGTTTTATCTATCAGCTCAAACTTACTTTCAATGGTATCCAGATAAGCCGGATGAAGGCCAATATTTAAAATATGCACCTTCCCAAAGTTCTCTTCATTTTCCGGGATAAGAAACGCTTTTTTCAGGCACTGGAAAGTAAGTGTATCGTCTGCCTTTATAGCAGTGTAATTTTTAGAAGAGCTATC
>DAOLFI010000332.1:0-4687 GCA_035326385.1 Niabella sp. | reverse complement strand
ACCAGCATGGTATCTTTTTTTTCACGGATCAGGTCTGTTGATTCAATAACTGCCTTGGCAGAGCTGTCATTACCATATAAAATACCAGGCTGCACTTCCGCAATATAATTTTCATCGATACCTGCTTTCTTTAATGCTTCCACAGTTGCCATATAGGCGTATTCACCCTCTTCCGATAGCATAATACGCGATCGCCTGTCGAGCAAACCTTTTAAGGAAGGCCGTTCTACCCAACCGGTGAGCGCTGACCGGTACCCAAATTCTTTTCGTACCGGGTCGAAAATAATACCCGATTTACCTGCTTTGAGCGATTCAGTTACTTCCTGTAAGTTTTTACCAATGCAGGAGTAAATGCCCATACCTGTAATCACCACTCTGTTCATAAATACAAATGTATATTATTTTAGTACGAAGTTGAAAGCAGGGTCTTTGCGCCAACTATGAACCATGAATCCCTCGCCCTTTAAACCTTAATATAAATTTTCTTTTTATCCAGCCACCAGCAAATGGCCCACATAAATAGAATAATGCAAAGGGCATAAACCAGTGAGCCGGTTTTGGGATCGCCGGGGATATGAATAAAGATCTTTTGATACAGGAAATTCCAGAAAGTAGTTCCGTCCTCCGATTTAAAAAGCGTTGCTGTTTTAGGAAGAAAAGCGCTTAAGGCAAAGATGAATAACGGATTTTTACCAAACACTTCAAAAAAACGGGTAGGAAAACCCTTATAGCCTTTTACTTCTATAAAATAGATCATTGTGCTTAAAGTAATGATAGCCAGTCCTACTGTATAAACCGTAAAAGAACTGGTCCATATTTTCTTGTTGATAGGAAACACCATGTCCCAGCAAAAGCCGGCTATAAGCAATGCAACCCCCGCGACAAATAATCCCGTAAGCGTTTTATAAATGGCGTTAGGTTCAGAAGCTGAAGCGCTGTTTTTAATATATGTTCCCACAAAATACCCAAAAATCACTTCAACAATAGCCGGAAGAGTACTCAGGATTCCCTCGGGGTCAAACGGAACACCTTCGCCTTTATACATGTGTGGAATATGCAGGATCGCTTTATCTATTCCCGTTCCAATCCAGCCTTCTATACTATACGGGTCGGCCGGGTTTCCCAGCATGCAAATGATCCAATACAGCAACAACAGTAAAAGAGCGGTGAAATAAGCCGCTTTGGGCTTTAAATAGTACACTATAACTGATGCAAAGAAATAGCAGATTGCTATACGTTGCAATACCCCGAAGATACGCACCCCTCTTTCGCTGTTATGCTGGTTTACCCAACCAATAAGTTCAAGGCTGTTTTCGTTCCAGCGTACAAAAGGATACCAGTTTAGGAAAATGCCGATACCAAAAATAAGAACGGTCCTTTTCAATACTTTTCTCCAGAATGCCCCATCACCCTGCTCTTTTAGCCGGGGCATTACAAAGGCCATGGCATTTCCAACAGCAAAAAGAAAAAACGGGAAAACAAGATCGGTAGGCGTAAGCCCATGCCAGGAGGCATGTTGTAATGGAGGATAAATATGCGACCAGCTCCCGGGATTATTCACTAATATCATGAGGCATACAGTAGCGCCTCTGAATATATCAAGCGATTGATAGCGTACTTTCATTTATATATTATTTTTTAGCCGGATACTTTGCTGGCGGTCCCGGCTGGTTCATGTATGTTTGGCCGATATAAAAGTATTCATTCCCAAATTAGTATAGATGAAAAAGGATATAAATATTTTGAGAGCTTAGCTATAGAACATGAGATATTAATTTATCATATCATACAGCTATATTTGCAAACTGTTATATTTCAATTGAATTTTTTTAATCTTATGTCTGACAGAACCATTCTTATTACCGGCGGAGCGGGTTTTATAGGCTCCCATGTTATACGCTTATTTGTAAATAAATATCCTGATTATAAGATCATCAATCTCGATGCGCTTACCTATGCGGGGAACCTGGAAAATTTGAAGGATATAGAAGGCAGGTCTAATTATGTTTTTGAAAAGGTAAATATTGTAGATGCAGATGCTGTGAAAGCCGTTTTCGGAAAACACCAGCCGGACGGTGTGATTCACCTTGCTGCCGAAAGCCATGTAGACAGATCGATTACCTCACCTCTCGATTTTGTTTATACCAATGTAATTGGCACGGTAAATCTTTTAAATGCGGCCAAAGAACTATGGAAGGACAATTTTGAAGGTAAAAGATTTCATCATGTATCTACAGATGAGGTTTATGGTGCTTTAGGAGATACAGGGTTTTTCACAGAAGAAACTGCTTACGATCCTCATTCGCCCTATTCAGCGTCCAAAGCTTCATCAGATCATTTTGTTTATGCTTACGCAGATACGTATGGATTGCCTGTGGTTTTAACCAATTGCTCAAATAACTACGGGCCTAATCATTTCCCCGAGAAACTGATTCCACTGATGATTCACAATATCATTAATAATAAGCCGCTGCCGGTTTATGGCGATGGAAAATATACCCGTGACTGGTTGTATGTGATTGATCATGCACGAGCTATTGACCTTGTTTTTCATGAAGGAAAAAATGCTGAAAAGTATAACGTAGGAGGCTTTAACGAGTGGAAAAATATAGACCTGGTGAAATTGCTTTGCATGCAGATGGATGAAAAGTTAGGCCGGGAGCCGGGCACCAGTGAGCAATTGATCACTTATGTAAAAGACCGTCCGGGACATGATTTAAGATATGCTATTGATGCAACCAAGATCAACAAAGAATTAGGATGGGCTCCTTCGGTAACTTTTGAAGAAGGCTTATCCAAAACTATTGATTGGTTTCTGAGTAACCAGGAGTGGCTTAAAAATGTAACCAGCGGCGATTATCAGAAGTACTATGAGAAGCAGTATGAGGAAGAACAGTAGATATTGGTTATTGCTATTCTTTTCACATAAGTGCGTCCTTTAGCGTCACTACACATATAAATACTACCTTCAGCTACTTTAAAAGCCTATTCAACCACTTTAAACAACTATTCAACCACATGAAAGGAATAATTCTCGCAGGCGGCTCCGGTACAAGGCTCTATCCCATAACAAAGGCAATAAGCAAGCAATTGATGCCTATTTATGACAAGCCTATGATTTATTATCCGCTATCTGTATTGATGATGGCTGGTATAAACGAAGTGCTGATTATAACTACTCCGGAAGATAGCGCAGGATTTAAAAGATTATTAGGCGATGGCTCCAATGTAGGATGCCGGTTTGAATACGCGGTGCAGGAAGTGCCTAACGGACTTGCCCAGGCTTTTGTAATTGGCGCTGAATTTATAGGGAACGATAAAGTAGCCCTGGTTTTGGGGGATAATATATTTTATGGAACAGGTTTAGGTTCCCAGCTGAAAAAGCTGGCGGATATTGAAGGCGGATATGTATTTGCTTACCGGGTGAGCGATCCGGAAAGATATGGTGTGGTTGAGTTTGATAACGAAATGAAGGCCCTTTCAATTGAAGAAAAACCCCAACAGCCTAAATCCAGTTATGCTGTACCAGGATTATACTTTTACGATAATTCTGTAGTAGATATTGCAAAGCAACTGGAGCCTTCTGCACGTGGGGAATATGAAATCACAGATGTTAACAAAATCTATTTAAAAGAAGGCAGGCTGCACGTTTCCGTTTTAGACAGGGGTACGGCCTGGCTTGATACTGGAACTTTCGATTCTCTTACAGATGCATCAGAGTTTGTGCGGGTAATAGAAAAAAGACAGGGTACCAAAATTGGCTGTATTGAAGAGATTGCCTGGCGTAATGGATTTATTACAAGAGCGCAGTTAGATGTATTGGCCGATGAGCTGATCAAAAGCGGATACGGAGCATATTTGAAAAAGCTGTAATAAATTGAAAAGCGTTCATTTCATTTGCCGAAAGCGGTTCTCCTTTTACTTTTATTAAATCTTAAAATTTAAGAACATCTTTAAAATATAAAACTAAAACACATTATGAAAATTGCTGTTGTTGGAACGGGATACGTGGGGCTGGTAACAGGAACCTGTTTTGCTGAAACAGGCAACGTTGTTCACTGCGTAGACGTAAACAAAGAAAAAATTGCAAAGCTGAAAAAAGGAGAATGTCCTATTTATGAACCCGGCCTTGATGTGCTTTTACAGCGGAACATAAAAGAGAAAAGAATTTTATTCTCTACAGATCTGAAAACTGCGGTTGATAAATCTGATATCATTTTCCTGGCCCTGCCCACGCCTCCCGGTGAAGATGGTTCTGCAGACCTGAAATACATTTTGAATGTTGCGGAAGACCTGTCAAAGATCATCACATCATATAAAGTAATTGTAAACAAAAGTACTGTTCCTGTAGGTACCGCCGAAAAAGTAGCAGCGGTATTAGGTAAGAATTTATCGGAAGATCTGTTCAATGTTGTTTCAAATCCTGAATTTTTGAGAGAAGGAATTGCTGTTGATGACTTTTTAAAGCCGGACAGGGTAGTGATCGGAACATCTTCAGACAGGGCGCGTGATATGATGAGCGAATTGTACCAGCCTTTTGTGCGCCAGGGGAATCCTATTTATTTTATGGATGAGCGTAGTTCAGAAATGACCAAATACGTAGCCAACTCTTACCTGGCCATGCGTATTTCGTATATGAATGAAGTAGCCAACCTTTGTGAGCTTACCGGTGCAAACGTAGACCTGG
>DAOLFI010000331.1:0-4703 GCA_035326385.1 Niabella sp. | reverse complement strand
AATTTCATGAGCTGTTCTGCTTTTTGCTGCAGCTCCTCTACAGTACTCTGCACATCCCTGCCCCTGACGTTAAAGCCCACAATGATCCTGCGCCTGGAGTTCTCCCGTTGAATCTGGTTAGGTCCTTCGATAATATCCACATCAGCAACGGTCCTTAAGGGTATCTGTGTACCCTGTGGTGTAGCAATCAACAGATCCTGCACATCCGTAAGATCCTTTCTTTTGTCGCCTGTAAGACGCACCACAAGATCAAATCTTTTTTCGCCTTCATATACTGTACCACTGCTTTCACCTGCAAAAGCTGCATTTACCGTCCGGTTCACTTCACTGATGTTTAAGCCGTATTGCGCCATTACAGCACGGTTATATTGAATCACGATCTGTGGCATCCCGGTGACCGATTCTACATACAGGCCACTGCTGCCGTCAACAGCGTTACAGATCTTTCCTAACTGACCGGCATAATAGGCTAGCGTATCCAGGTCCTCACCAAAAATCTTGCATACCACATCCTGTCTTGCCCCCGAAATCAGCTCATTAAAGCGCATAGCTACGGGGTATTGAAAGCTGAACGTAACACCAGGAACAGCTTCCACCGCTTTTGTCATTTTAGCTTCCAGTTCTTCGTATGTCTTTGCCGAGCTCCATTCTTTGCGGTCTTTAAGCACAATGATCATGTCCGATACATCTATCGGCAACGGTTCGGCAGGCACTTCACTGGTACCCGTTTTGGTAACCACCTGCTGCACTTCGGGAAATTCTTTCAATAATATTCCAGATGCTTTAGAAATGGCATCAATGGAGGTATTGAGGTTGCTGCCGGGCAATACCCTTGTTTCCACAGCAAAATCCCCTTCGGGCAAAGCCGGGATAAACTCGCCGCCTAAACGGGTCAATACCCAAAGTGAAAAAGCAAACAGTATACAGACTATTACTAATACCATTTTTTGGAAACGCAATATTTTTGTCAGCCAGCGCTGATAAAAGCGTTCCAGTCGGTTCATCATTTTATCAGAAAAGGTTTGCCTATGCGAGATCTTTTTGCTCAGAAACAAAGCGCTCATCATGGGGATATAAGTAAGTGAAAGCAGGAAAGCGCCCAACAAAGCAAAAGCAACTGTCTGGGCCATAGGTTTAAACATTTTGCCCTCGATCCCCTGCAAAGTAAAGATGGGCAGGTAAACGATCAGGATAATGATCTGTCCAAAAACAGCGCTGTTCATCATTCTTGATGCTGACACCTTTACCTCAGCATCCATCTCTGCCTGGGAAAGCCTGCTGATCTTCCTGAAATGCCTGCTGTGCGTAAGCCGGTGCATGACTGCTTCTACTATTATTACGGCCCCGTCTACGATCAAGCCAAAATCAAGCGCACCAAGGCTCATAAGGTTACCGCTTACACCAAACAGGTTCATCATAATAATGGCAAAAAGCATGGACAATGGAATAACCGAAGCCACCAAGAGGCCTGCCCGGAAATTCCCCAGGAACAGCACCAGTATAAATAATACGATCAAAGCGCCTTCAAGCAGGTTTTTAGTAACAGTGTTGATGGCATTGTTCACCATTTTGGTTCTGTCAATAAAGGGATCTATAGTTACACCTTCCGGTAAAGTTTTTTTGATTTGCTCAATCCGTTCCTTAACATTCTGTACCACCTCATTGCTGTTGGCCCCTTTCAGCATCAGCACAATGGCTCCCGACACCTGGTGTTCCCCGTTATAGGTCAATGCTCCATAACGGGTAGCATAGCCCAACTGCACATGAGCCACATCTCTCACCAGGAGCGGCACACCGTTGGGCAGGTTGCGCACAACAATGTTTTCAATATCTTCTTTACTGCCGGCCAAACCTTCACTCCTGATAAAAAGAGCGGTTGGGCCTTTTTCTATATAGGAACCTCCGGTATTTTGATTGTTTTGTTCAAGGGCATTAAAAACATCCGTAATAGTAATATTATTGGCCAGCAGCCGGGCAGGCTCTACACCTATTTCATATTGTTTCAGCAGCCCGCCAAAGCTGCTTACATCTGCCACTCCTTTCACTCCTAACAGTTGCCTGCGCACGATCCAATCCTGGATGGTACGAAGCTCCATAGCATCGTATTTAGCCTCAAAGCCCTTTTCAGCGCGTACCGTATATTGATAAATTTCACCAAGGCCTGTTGTAGCAGGCGCAAGCGCCGGCGTACCAAATCCTTTAGGCATCTGGTCCTGTACCTGCTGCAGGCGTTCAGTTATTTGCTGCCGTGCCCAGTAAATATCAATATCATCCTCAAATACAACGGTAATTACCGACAGACCAAAGCTGGAGTAGCTGCGCAGCTCGTTTAATCCGGGAATATTACTATTGGCCTGCTCAATGGGAAAAGTAATGAGCCTTTCCACATCTGTAGCACCTAATGCAGGCGCCACCGTAATTACCTGCACCTGGTTGTTGGTTATATCAGGAACAGCATCAATAGGCAGGCGTTTAACCTCATAGACCCCATATCCTGCCAACGCTATTATAAAAAGACCGATAATGAGTTTATTCTTTATAGAAAACTCAATAATTCTGTTCAGCATATTGTTTCATTAATCATTCAGATATGCATACTGCAATCGTAAAAATGCACGTACCTGCAGCAAGGCGAACACTATGCTGCATGAACGGTCAAAAAAGAAATCTAAAATGATTAACTCAACCGGGGAGGCTGCCAGATACTGTTTAAATAATGATTAGAATAATCCTGCTTAAGAGAAGGTGATTTTTTTAAAGCGTTTGTTTCAGGCACTATCCTTGGCAGCTCGAATAATGCAGGCGGCATTACAGTAACCACCTGGGCCGTAAAGCCATCTGCTGATTTAAAAGGAAGCTTTTGATGATCGTTATGCTGGTCATCAGGATGATTGATTACACCGGAATAATGCTTGGATAAAAAATCAATAACAGAATTGTTATTATCCCATTCACAGTGTTCGAGATAGTGATGAATAAGTGTAGGCAGCCTGAGCAGCTCTCCAAACATTGTATTCGCAGTCATCAGAACAAATAGAAATAATATGGCCACCAGGGTCCTCACGTTGCGAAAATAAAAAACTTCAGGACTTAAACACCACCTGAGTTAAATAAATATTTATCTAATATTTGCAAGAGATCTTTTACTATACCGGCTTGAAGAAATAAATTTCATCCGTTCATTAACCGGCTTCAGCTTCTGTTTAACGAAATGTTATTGCGCATTTGTGCTTACCTTCAGCATAAATTTTATCAAATCCGGTTAAGAGCTGACGTGATACAGAGTATCAGCACATCTAAGCTACTGTCTGTCAGCAGAAAGCAGAATAAGCTGTCAAAAAAATAAAACTATGTCAATAACAAAAGAGTCTGAATTGACAGGAATGCAAAAAGCAAGCAAGGCTGTTGCATATACATTAAAGCAAATGATACATTACGCTCAGCCAGGGATGAGCACAAAAGAACTGGATGAATATGGAGCAAAAATTTTATCCGGTTTCGGAGCAAAATCAGCACCCTGTTTAACCTATGGCTTTCCTGGGTGGACCTGCATCAGCGTTGGCAATGAATTTTGCCACGGTATTCCTTCCGGCAAACGAATATTGAAAGAAGGAGATTTGATAAATATTGATGTATCGGCCGAACTTGATGGTTTTTGGGCCGATAATGGCGCCTCTTTTGTTCTGGGCAGGGACATCCACCAGCATCAAAAATTAGTGGACGCCTCTAAAGAAATTTTACAAAAAGCGATCAGCAATATCCGGGGTGGCGTAAAAATAGCTGAAATAGGATACCTGATGGAATCCGAAGCAAAGAAGAGAGGTTACAAGGTAATTAAAAATTTAGGCGGACATGGCATCGGCAGAAGTTTGCACGAACAGCCGGAAGAATTGCTCAACTATAAAAACCGGTTTGACCAAAGAAGATTTAAAAAACACTCGGTTGTTGCCATTGAAACATTCATCTCCACAACCTCATCTTATGCAAGAGAGCTTAATGACGGCTGGACTATGATTGGCGATAAAGGCGGGTATATGGCACAGCACGAACATACAATCATTGTAACAGGAGGAAAGCCGGTAATACTTACAGAGGCAAATGAAATACTAAAAGAAAAAGTTTAAACAGGCCATTTTATGGTTGAACATTTTGTATTTTATTTAGGGCTGGTGCTGGTCATTATATCAGCTATCATGCTGGCCAACAAATTAAAGGTAGCGTATCCTATACTGCTGGTCATAGCAGGTTTGCTGGTGAGCTTTATTCCGGGTATACCTGCTATAAAAATTGACCCCGAACTGATTTTTATAATTTTCCTGCCACCGTTATTATATGAAGCGGCATTTGCTGTTTCGTGGAAAGAGATGTGGAAGCTAAGGCGGATCATTACCAATTTTGCTTTTATAGTGGTTTTTCTTACGGCTATGTCTGTAGCCTTTATTGCTAATTCCTATATTCCCGGCTTTTCGCTGGCATTAGGATTTGTACTGGGAGGAATTATTTCTCCTCCCGACGCAGTAAGCGCCGGCGCTATCCTGAAATTTGTAAAAGTACCTAAACATATATCTACACTTTTAGAAGGAGAAAGCTTGTTTAATGACGCTTCTTCCCTGATCATTTTCAGGTTTGCGATGGCCGCAGTAGCTACGGGCCAGTTCATCTGGCAGGATGCAGCTTTGAGCTTTGGATGGATGGTAGTTGGC
>DAOLFI010000330.1:0-4705 GCA_035326385.1 Niabella sp. | reverse complement strand
GCCGTAGCATGCGCACCTACCGCTGCGGGCTCTATCATCGCAATTTCATCAAAACTTACCTGTTCAGGCGCTACGTACAACCTGTCTTCCGGCAGTACAAAATAATCGCGGGCTACCCCCGGCGCCTGGAAGCCTTCTACCTTCAGGTTGGAACACACATTGTACCGGCCTGCTTTGCAGGGGCCACAGGTTCCGCAAACCAGTTGTGGTCTTCCCGTAACCTTATCGCCTGGTTTGATTTTGGTTACATTTTTGCCCACTGCCACTACTTCTCCGCTGTACTCATGTCCCTGTATAACAGGAAAAGGAGTAAACGGGTGCTTGCCGTGATATACATGTATATCCGAACCACAAACCCCTATTCTTTTTATATTAATGAGCACTTCATTATCATTTATAGAGGTCAGATCTTTCACCTGTGTAATTTCAATTTCGCCGGGAGAGGTCATTACTGCCTGTTTCATCTGTATATTTTTATTATTTAAACAAATATTTAATCAATAAGTCCTTCAATAGTTGCCGCCTTCCTTAAAGGGTAAAAACGGCTTTTAACGGGTAATGGTCCGACAATGTATCTGTCACTGCATCCTGCATCACATCTACCTTAATACAGCTTTTTTTCAATTCCTTAGTAAAAAGTAACTGATCTATTTTTTTCTTTTTTCCTGCTGCCACATTGCCAAATATCAGTGTAGGAAAACTGGGAGTAAATTTCTTATCAGCACGATGGAACCCGTCATAAAAGCCATTTTGCAGAAAAGTGCGCACCACCTGGTAATCAATTTCCTTTTTATCAGTCAGGTTCCTGATATGACTGTGCTTTTCTTCCTGGATGTACATACTGTCCCTTAATCCTGTACCGGCATATATGGTACTGTCGTGCGGAGATAAAGAATTAAAATCCCCAAGTACAATAATACGTTGATGTTTCTTTTTCTCTTTCAACAACTGTATAATGGAATTGGCTTCCTCCAATCTTTTTACCCTGCTGAAAGGCGATAAATGCACTACCAAAAAGCTCACACCTTTTATTTCGGCATATAAATATCCGTGATGCAGTCCGTGTACCTGTTTGTAAACATTCGCGATAGGATAGCGGGAAGATATACCAACCGGATAGCCGTCTTCTTTTAAGATAGCCGCATATTTGTGCCCCCAGGTTTTTGCCCACGCCGAAAAGGAAGCCTGGGTAAAATGATTCAGCTCCTGGAAAGCTATTACGTCTGCTTTTTGTGCATTGGCCCATTGGGCAAAAGTATTTTTACGTTGTGTCTCATTACCCAGTCCGTTCCATACATTATAAGTGATCACTGAAAAACTTTTTCGCTCCTGTTTAAACGAAGCAGAAATCATTAACAGGAACGCCAGCATTAATATAAGATATGTATTTTTCATTCTACCAGCTTACTAAATTGGACATCCTCATTTTTTCTTTTTTTGTGCATATATCCATTTTGTTACCTTCACTGAGGGGCTGTACAATGGGAACGTTTTCTGCTATTTCCAGCCCGTAACCGGTGAGGTCAATATATTTGTGCGGACTGCTGCTTATAAAACGCAACTTTGTAATATTTAGGTGATGGAGGATTTGTGCTGCTGTTTTGTAATCACTTTCACCTGTTTTAAAGTCCTGTTGCAGGTTACATTCTGCGGTATTCATGATATTTTTCTTTGGGTTGAAGGCTTGTAATTTGTTCATGAGCCCCATTCCAGCACTTTCCTGATTTATACAAATGGCTACCCCTTTACCTTCCTGCTCTAACATTTGCATTGCCTGCTGCAAGTAATCGTTATAACCACCATGCAAAGAGCCCAGCACATCACCTGCAAAGCAGGAAGTGTGGATACCTGTTAATACGGGCTCATCTTTCTCCCATTCACCTTTTATTAAAGCAAGATGCTCTAAATGGCTGTTTTTATCTTTAAAACCAGCTAATGTAAAATGTCCCCACCTTGTAGGCATATTTACACGCACAATTTCTTCAATTAAAGAATCCTGTCTTAATCTATACTCAACCAGGTCTTTTATTGAAATGAGCTTTAACCCGAACTTCTTTTTTACTTCAACCAGATCGGGGAGGCGCGACATAGTACCATCCTCATTCATAATTTCGACCAACACAGCGCCATAAGGATAGCTAAACCCTGCCAGGCGAACAAGGTCAGTAGCCGCTTCGGTATGTCCCATCCTGCTTAGCACACCTCCCTGTTTGGAGCGAAGCGGGAAACTGTGCCCCGGGCGCCCTAAATCCGATGGATCGGTTGCCAGATTGTTCAATGCTTTAATAGTCTTTGCACGGTCAGACGCTGAAATACCTGTGGTACACCCATGCCCTAATAAATCTACCGATACAGTAAATGCGGTCTCCTGTAACACCGTATTATTGGCTACCATGGGAGGAAGGGCCAATTGATCGCAACGGGCTTCGGGCAGCGCCGTACAAATCAAACCACGTCCCTGCCGGGCCATGAAGTTAACAATCTCAGGCGTTATGCTTTCGGCTGCAATTATAAAATCACCTTCATTTTCCCGGCTTTCATCATCAACAACAATGATTAACTGCCCGTTTTTAATTGCTTCAATACCTTCTTCAATTGTATCCAACATATCTTTATTTCATTGAATAAGTTAATGCTTTCGGCCTTTGCATATTTTCAGTATATACGCGACCAAACCTGTCGGTTACTTTAATAACCAGCGTACTGGTTGCATTTGATGCGGTTACTTTAAACATGTGAGCGCTGTTTGTTGTTGCAAATTCACTCGTTGGCGTTGCGTTGTCATTTAACCGAAAGGCCTCATAAGAAATAATATGGAGCGGGTCTTTTACATCAACCCTGCTTACAGTAAGAGGAACGCCTTCCTCCGTTATTTCTATTTTCCATTTTTCATCAAATCCCCATACGTTAATCAACACCTCATTATTGTTATTTTCATTGGCATATTCTCCTGCATAAGTTTTTAATAATACATCGGTCGAGTTGGGAGCATAAGCGGCAGCGGTAATATGACATTTGTTGAGATCATAAGCCCTGAACTGGTAGTCCTGATCACAACCAATACCTTTATACTTCCATTTAATATCCTTGTCATTTATTTCCCATATTCCATAACCGCCAGGGCTTCCGTCTTTGCATATATGATTTCCTGCGTACCCGCTTTTACCTGTCCACCACCAGGTAGCACATACTGCGCCCGTATTGTGTTCCATAATAGCTGCTGTGTTTTCCCAGGCATAATTGATGTGTACATGCCCTGTAAGAATATGTATATTGCTGAAGCCGTTGAACGCAGCTAACAATTCGGAGCTATTGCTTAACCGTAATGTAGATGTTGGCTGGCCCGATGCATTTAACGTTGGCCTGTTGTTTAGCTGAATATGCATAGCCACCACAACCGGAGTATCCTTACTAATTGTTGCCAGGTCTTTTTTCAGCCATTCCATTTGCGTACTAACCACTTTACCATTGTAACTGCGATCTCCTATGCTTCCCTGCGTGCCGCCTGTATTGATATATTCTACATTATCCAGTACCACATAATGTACTTTTCCCAAATTGAAAGAATAATAGGACGGCCCGATAGTTCTCTTGAATGTTTGTTCCGCCTGGCTGTCGTTGGCGTAATAAGGGTCATTATCGTGGTTGCCCATAATATTGAATACGGACGTGTCGAGCTTGTTCATTACGGAGAGATAATCGTCCAGAAAGTAACGGCTGGTGTACCAGTAAGTATCCCAGGTCAAATCTCCCAACGTTAAACCATAAACTTTAACGCCACGATCTTTGTACGATTTAATTACGTCATTTGCGTCTTTAATAAAGCCCGTTTCAAATTGACTAATATCATTGTTCCTGTTGGCCAGGTGAAGATCCGCCATAGCCAGTACTACGTGATTGGCATTATCGACAGGCGTCAGTTGAAAACTTTTGGTCTCCACCACGCTGGCTGCCAGGTTGAGCGATTGAAAGAACCGGGGTATCCCCCGTTCTGAAGATACTTCATAATTGCCCGGAATGGAAATAAATACATAAGGGTTCACTTTGGAAGAGGCAAGGTAATAAATCCCCTGGGCATCGGTTTTCGTCATGGCTATACCATCGGATACTACTACGTTAGGAATTCCGCTACCGTTGGCATGAACAATTCCTTTCACATTCATGCCTGCCTTATCCGGTATATCAGGCAACCCTCCGCCAGGGGTTGGGTCGGTGCCGGGTTTTTGACCCTTGGAGCAACTGGCAACCGCCGCTAAAGGCAGAAGCGTACCAATGAATAATCTTCTGGAGAATTTTTTGTTTTGAGAATTTTGCATCTGTATAATATTTTTAGTATCAGTTTTGAATAAGGTACTTTATATTAAGCAGGCTTTGCCGAGCAGTCCATCAATCTTTCTTTAAATCTTTTGATAACTTTTTTGAAATCACTTCACGTAGATTACACTTTTGACTGCTCTTTCTGAACTTCCATTAACGCTGACACGCCCGTTTGTACCAAGCCCCTTTACGAACATTGAAGACGAGCCTCCGCCATCAAAGTTCATGGCATTGAAAGCTCCCAAAGCCTGTAATATCTTAGCCAATTGCGGTGTGCTTACCCCGGTTGGAGGCGGTACGCCACTTGTTCTGTATTCAGCCACTACCATAATTACACGTTTACCATCCTCCGATACGCCCAACCCGGTTCTTCCCGTACTTGAAGTAT
>DAOLFI010000329.1:0-4707 GCA_035326385.1 Niabella sp. | reverse complement strand
TGTAGTATATATTGCTGGCTTACAGCGGGGCTTGAAAAGGCTATTGTATGATGAGCTGGCAAATAGAGTGGTGATTTCTTTTCCAGAAGAGAAACCATGCCTACAGCAAGTATTAAAACGCCGGAAAGCACTATGCTTTTTATTGGCGGAAAACGCCTGTTGCCGGTGCCAAACAGGCACTCCACTCTTTCCAGGAGCGAAGAACTCTTTCCTGAAACAGGAATTGCCAGGCTGGCTGTGCTATCTGTATTTTGTCTCGCTAATAATAAAAGCATATCTGCATAAGTGCAATTATTGTATTCAAACTGCATCACCCAGCTATCAGCAGATTTTTCACGCTCTAATCCCTGCATTTTAGCTAACATTTTTGCAAATGGATTAAAATAAAGAATGGTGAGTATGAGCTGCGTAATAATGTTTTGCAGGTAATCGTTTCTTTTTATATGAGCTAATTCATGCAAAATGATGGCTTCTGTTTCGCGCAGGCTCAGCTGGTTGATTAAGGCAACCGGCAATAATATCACGGGCTTTAAAAAGCCTATGGTCAAAGGTGATTTAATGATATTGGAGGTGAGTATTTTTACCTTCCTTTTTATACCAAGGTATTGAGAGGCATCCAGCAAAAATATCTTTAAATGCCCCGGAACTTTCCCAAGCCCTTTCCTTTTGAGCTGGTAAACATTTAAGACTCCCTTTGCCAGTCTTATTATCGGTATAAGAAGCAGCAAAACATAAGCTAACGCCAGGTATATGGCCATGTTTTGCAACAAAACAGCATTAGTGATCCATTGCAACAAACCCGCGTCTGGTTGTGGAGTGACAAGTGAAATAATAAAAGTGGCAACAAACGCTGCAAAACCTGTAACAAGCGCTGCAAAGCTAATCGCACTTACCTGTGCCGGTACTGCCTGTTTATACACCTTGGTGTAAAGTAATACGCCCAGCCACAATAACCCTGTTTGCCATATACTGCTGATGATAGCATTACCTAAAGCAGTAAGTATTAATTGCAAGCCCTCTGTCATGGGTTTATTTTTTCTTTAGATCATCAATTAAGGACTGGATCTGGTTAAGCTCTTCGGCCGAAACCTTCTGGCTGCCTAATGCCTGCATTACCAGCTGGGAAGAAGACCCTCCAAAAAGATTACTGATAAACCTGTTGAGTAAAAATTTCTGCGTATGCTCTTTATTGGCGGCAGCTTTATAAATATGTGTCCTGGCCGAGTCGTCCCGGTTTACCAGTCCTTTCTCATTCATAATCTGCATGAGCTTCAGTGTGGTTGTATAGCCAATGTCTTTCGTTGTAACCAGCTCTTCATGCACTTCTCTTACAGTTGCTTCACCTTTTTGCCAAAGCACCTGTAAAATTTCAAGCTCACTCTCTGTAGGTTTTATTGATTTTACTTGTGACATACACTCAGAATTTGAGGCAATTTACGATTTCTTTCGTATAATTAACAGTTCCTTCGGTTTCTCACTAATTTTTTTAACAATTATTTGAAAAAAGGATGAGCCGGGCTATGCACTATAACTGAAGTGTGCAACGCAATGCTGATGAGAAATATTCAATAGGTGGCCTCATACATCTTAATTTCTTAAAATAGCGGTCAGCTCTTCTATTTCCGATAACATATATGCCTGGTTATCGGCAGTATAACATTGGCCCAGGTTGTGCAATAGTTTTTCAATAATCTGTTTATTGTTTTGCGGTCTGAAATATTCGGGTTTTACAGGGGTGGAGGTGCGGTTAAAATAATTGTAGAGATCATTGTGAGAGAACATTTGTCCGTTTGTAGGGTCAATGAAAAATTCAATATTAAGGTGCAGCTTCTCGGTGTGGTTGTCTGTTTTTGATTTAAAGTACCCCAGTACAAACTGGTTGGGTATATTCAGCAGCCTTACCGGAACATCCAGCAGCTCCATAAGTAACAGGTACAACACACCGTTACCGCTTTGGTTTCCTTTCTTTGATTCGATAATATGTGAGATCAAAAAATCGTTGGGGCGCTGATCAGCAGCAGGCACGCCTTTTAATCCAAAGTAATTATAAAGGATGCTGTTCACCACATTTACTTGTTCTAAGGGCGTAAGGTAATTGTTAAGCTCGATCCAGATATTACGGCGTAACCGCTCTATATCCTGGATCACTTTGCCTGTATGCAGATCGGGGTATAATAATTTAGCAACAAGCAAAGCGCCGGGTAATAACTCGTGGTGTGGCGCATCGCCCCAGGCGGTAAAATCAGTTTTCAGACTGGTAAAATGAAGGCGGTGAATGAGCAGCTCTATGCGTTCCTGTACACTATCGTCCGCCGTATTTCCCCAAAGGTCTTCAAGGTTGGCAATGATGGGCGTACCGTAAGCAATAATACGGTTGCTTACCGCTTCAAAAACCTCGGCATCGGGGTCTTCAATTAACATGAGTAATGCTTCAACTTCTTTATCATTATCCATTGAAACAAATATAGGAATAGTTTGTGGTTTATGGCTCGAAGCCAGTGGCAGAAGGCTAAATGCTGAAAGCTGATACTTCTGACTTCCCACTTTAGGGTTAGATGCATGAAGCTTTTCAATTCAAAAGGTCGCCGCAGGCGACAGAATAATATTGCGAAGCGAGGACGCTTCGCATAGCGGCGATAGCAGCGCTATAAAGGCAGGGAGCTGAAAGCTAAAAGTAAAAGGCCGGAAGCAGATATTGACCTGTTACAGTTTTATTGATAAATCCAGGCGCCCGCCAAGTCCAAGCTCAACGATTTTTTGCAGTGTTGAAATACGGGCTTCCTTAATATTATTCTCAATCTTGGAAATATAAGATTTTGTTGTGCCAGCTTTTGTTGCAAGTTCCTCTTGTGTCAGGCCTTTTTCAAGTCTTGCTTCCTGAAGTAAAGCTCCGATTTTAAAGTTTTCGTAACCTGCTTCTAACTCATCACGTTTTTTTGTTCCTTTCTTCCCGTAGTTTTTTTCCTTGAATTCCTCAAGTGTCATTAGATTATTATTCTTACTCATCTCTTATTTTTTGTTTGTATTAGTGATTGCTTTGCAATTTGTTTTCATACTCTTTTCTTATTTTAAGCGCGAATTCAATTTCGTTTTTAGGCGTTTTTTGTGTTTTTTTCTGAAAGCCATTTGCTAAAACAACTAATTGTCCTTTGTCAAAAAAACAGAAAATGCGAAAAATATCACTCCCTACCTGAACCCGGATTTCATATAATCCATCAGTATCTTCAATGTGTTTGAGATACGTTTCAGGAACTCTTTGTAAATCTTCAATCAAGTCAAATGTCCAGACTATTTTGGCTTTTACTTTTTTGTTCTGTTTTTCAAAAAAGGTTTGAAAATAGTCTTTGAAAAATATGATTTTTCTATAGGTCTGTTTTTCTTTCACAAAACAAAGATATAGAAGTTTCACTTTAGTGAAACTTTTTGTTATTCGTTCACTTGGGGATGGCACCGAAATTGATAGGACAACAGCCGGGATTTATCTCGTCAGTCATGTTTGCACAAAATCAAATGTTGGCAGTAGCTGTTGATAACGAGCATAAAAAAAGTTCCGCCAAGGCGAAACCTATAATAAGGTGATTGTCTTTAATGTGTGTTATATGGGTGCTAATAAAAGGGGTAGGGTTTACTCTTTACAAGTAATAATTAACAATCCCCGCCTGACCGGACGGGCAGGAGTGCTCAATTTAAGCTGAAAGCTAAAAGCAAAAGGCTGGAAGCAGATGTACTTCTGACCTCCGACCTCTGCCTTCGGACTCCGGCCCCGACTCTGGACATTACGGTAGATTGCATAAAGCAAAGGTCGCCGCAGGCGACAGAATAGTATTACGAAGCGAGGACGCTTCGCACAGCAGCACTATAGGCTGGAAGCGAAAAGCTGAAGGCTGGTTACAGGTTACAGAAGCTTCGGTCTTCCAACCTCGGACCTCGGACTTTCCAACTTCCGGACTTTTCCGACTTCCCAACTCTTTACCCCATATTATGAAACACTTTCTGCACATCCTCATCCTGCTCCAGGCGTTCTATCAGCTTACTTACTTCTTCTGCCTGTTCATCAGTAACCGGAACAGTAGTGGAGGGTATCCACTCAAGCTCAGCACTTATAGGATGGATGTTTTTTTCTTCCAGTGCTTTTTGCATATTGCCAAAGTCGGTAAACGCTGTGCGTAAAACAATGATCTCATTACCTTCATCATCGGTGCTTTCGCCCAGGTCTTCCAGGCCATGATCAATAAGCTCCAGCTCCATATCTTCTATATTAATTCCTTCGGGCTTTAGCTTAAATACGCCCATTTTATTGAACTGGAAGGCTACGCTGCCGCTGTTGCCCATGGCTCCACCACCTTTATTGAAATGTGATTTTACATTGGCT
Organism: Niabella sp.; assembly: GCA_035326385.1. Lineage (GTDB taxonomy): Bacteria > Bacteroidota > Bacteroidia > Chitinophagales > Chitinophagaceae > Niabella. Next base: position 335 of record DAOLFI010000329.1, on the reverse strand, counting down.
ACTGTACGAACGTGATTATCTGTAGCCGTTTCAACCAGGATGGCCACCCCATGAGGAGCATATCCCTCGTAAAGGATCTCTTCATAGTTCTCCATTTCTTTACCCTGCGCACGTTTGATCGCGGCTTCCACACGATCTTTAGGCATATTTACGCTTTTTGCATTTTGCATGCATCTGCGAAGGGCAGGATTGGTTGCTGCATCCGGTCCGCCGGCTTTTACGGCTATTGCAATTTCTTTTCCTATCCTGGTAAACTGTTTGGCCATACGATCGTAGCGGGCAAACATGGTAGCTTTACGTACTTCAAAAATCCTTCCCATATAATTATATCTGAC
>DAOLFI010000328.1:0-4718 GCA_035326385.1 Niabella sp. | reverse complement strand
CGTACACAACCGGGTTGGTTTCTATTGCCTCCATGGTTAGCCCAATACCCACCATTTTGCCGGCATCGGGATTTTTAAGATCGCGGGAAGGGTTGTGGGCAATGCTGTCCATTAAACCATGCACTACATTATTTCCTCCAAAATTGTTCAGCATATTCCATATCCAGGGTTTGCCATAATAAGAGCCGTTCTTTGACCATACCGGGAATTTCTCTGTCCACAAATCAAGGATGATCATTTTATCATCCGGCACAGCATTCAGTAATGCTTTTATTTGCGGCTCTTTCCAGAACTTTCTTGAAAAATAAAATAACCAACCCTGCATTACCCAAACTGCTTTGGGATCAGTTGCGGCCATGGATTGGTACACATTACGGCTTACACCGGCAATAAACGCCGGGTCATCAGTGGGCGGATCTACTTCATTAAATGTATCGGCCGAATACAGGTGATCAGTGCCAAACATTTTGGTTTGAATTTCCATAAAACGCCGCCCCACAGATACAAATAATGAATCACCGGGATCAATAATATTGATATTAGGAAAAATGCCGTTCCAGCCTACGCTTTTAATATTGGCACCGGGAAAATATTTTTTGAAAGCCGGTGGCACATGGCCCGAAAAAGCAGGCAGCACGGGCTTCACGCCCAGTGAGCGCTGGCGTTCCAGTATTTTTTTCTGAAGGGCTGCATGTTTCAGCATAAGGTTGCGGGGGAGCGGGCCTCCCCAGCCATCTAAATTACCCATCCAGAACCAGGCGAAGTAAGCGGGGCCGCTGAAAAAGTCTTCCAGGTCTTTCTCTTTCATTCCCATACCGGTATACAGTTGGTACAGCACTTCATTCAGCCCCAAAACAGAAAGCGGCATATTAATGCCATTCATGGCCATCCAGTCTATTTCTTTTTCCCACCGGTCCCAGTCCCACCAGCTCATGCTGTAGTTATAGGTGCAATAGTTTAAATAATACCTGTAATCGTAAGGTGTTTCCTTTACTATTTTTGATACCGGCAATGGCAGTTTTGCAGGCAGGTTGAGATTGCTGCCGTTCCATGTAACCTGGCAGTGCGCAATGTATTTGAGGTAGTAATTAAAAGCGCTTGCTATGGCTACACCGCTGGTGCCACGTAAAACAATTTTACCGCTTTTCTTATCTATTTCGAAATAGTCTTTATTATTATTTATGCTCTGTAACAATTGGGTACTGAACGCATTTGACCTACCCCCTATTACCCTCTTTATAAGCTTATCGGCTTCCGCCTTTTGCGTTTGCGCATGTAGCGGACTGTAAAGGCAGAGGATTGAAATAAGAATAAACAGGTATTTCATTAATCTATTTTTTGTTTTTACAATTTCTGAGAAACGAAAGAAGTTGACAGGTACAGAACTTTTTCTATCCACTTCTATAAAGCTCAATTAAAAAGGGGCATGTATGAAATACAATGCCCCTGCGTTATCTTTTATATTTATTGAGGTGTAGGGTATCCAAACATAGAGACCGGATTAAATCTGGAACGCTGATCTTCTGCCGGCACTATTATATCAAGCGTTACTGTGCCTTTACCAGAACCTGTAGTGGTATATGATTTAACTATCACAACTCCAAAAGCCTGGTTGTCTACAACACTTGTAGCAAGATTCCACGAGCCCCATCCAATGATAAAGCCGGCATTTACAACAGGGTCACCACTTACTCTTCTGTTAGTAGTAGTAACATTGTAATTCTCTCCAACCGGGCCGGGCCCTTTAATATTCCTGTTGATAAAGTTTTCAAGATTTGAATCCCAGCGCAAAGTATCCATGGCTGCCGGCGTTACACTTCTCCGATTGGCGGTAACCATTGTGTAGGTAGCTTTATTGAAACCCACCATATACGGAGCCGCTGAATTGAGGTAAGCTGTACCTGCAGTGTAAATGAACGGAGGCACAAATCTGAATGATGCATTATTATAAACAATAGTACCAAAATCTATCCACTCCTGATTGGCAGCGGCATTTGTTACATCAAACACATGCGGCGCCTTCCAGGCAGAGAACCAGTTGTTTTTTCCAGGGCCAATTTCTGAAGTAAGTACAATATTTGTAAATCTTAGCAAACGACGATTTACCTTTTGAATCGGGTACTCAATCACTTGCTCTTTACCTCCGTTGTTCCTTCCTGTAATCCTGATCGCCTGCATGCCTACAGAACCGTTCAGTTCTATACTGAAATTAAACTCATCCAAAGGTGTGCCTAAAGGCAATGGCTGCTCTGCGCTATAGGTGCCATTTGCTTTTACCGCATAGCTGAGGCTGGTAATATCAGAACCCGATGTTGCCTTTCCATTTAATACATTCAAGCTGTCTGCATACAAATGTGGTATAGAACCCGAAAATCCTGTAAGTGAAATATTAACAGCATCATCAGTAACAGCACCAATTTTAAATGTATCAACGGCAATACCATCATAAATATTTTTTGCTTCGATAATAACAGCCGTCAGGCCTTTTGGCACTGTAACAGCTGCTACAAAAGGCGTGTTCTTTTTATCCGTAAACGGTATTGCTGTTCCGGCAGAGGAAACTCCATTAATAACCGTTTTATAAGTTAATGATTCAATATCATGCTCCGATGTAACCTGACCCTCTACATTAAGTTTTTTATTTTCAAAAACCGTCGCCTCATATTTAATACCTTCTTTAAAAGCAAGTATTGGCAGCGCTCTGATCTCTGACATTGTAATATGTACTTCCGATGCACGATTCTCACCATCAAAAGAAACAATTACTAACGACAACATATTGGGCACAATTGTAAAAGTAATATTCTCATTGATCTGCCTGGGGTATTCTCTTTCTTTATCAATATTCACAGGCGTACCGGAAGATGTTCCATTGGCCGTTTGGGTGATAAAATAATACGACAATCTTTTTACCCCTTTTTCCGAAGCTGCTGTAACGGGTATGATTACCTGGTCACCCACATTAATCCCTTCTATTTTTTCATACTCTTTGCTAACGGACAGTTGGGGGCCGTTTCCATTGGCAGGAATAAACTCTTTCTTTTTACAACCTGTAAATACCAATACCGAGGCAAATACAAGTATGATCTTAATGTATGTCTTCATTCTTAATGTCATTTATCGGTTAAACCTTAATTCAGATAAAACGGGTAAGTGGTCCGAAGCCTGGCTCGGAATAGTGCTAAGGGACTGTACTGAAAAAGCGCTCACCGGTTTATAAGCAATAAAATCAATCGTTGAGGAAGGAGCAGTTGCGGGGAATGTGAGCGGGCATCCTGCCCCCGCGCAGCTTCTTGTAAAGTTTCTATCAAAAACCGGGTAAAACTGCGTACCAGCTGATTCTACTTCATTAAAATCAGCGCCCAGTACGATTTTGTCATTTTTAGGTCCAAGTATATTAACAATATCATTTACCTGCTGCAAGCGGTTGGTGGCGCTGTTATGCTGCAAATGTGTTACCACTGCCATTATAGAATCTTTTCCAGGCAGGTCCACGTAAGCCGTCCCCATCACGCGCTGTTCTGTAGATTCGTTCTCTCTTGTCAGTTCATATTTTCTAACAGTATATAAAGGATATTTGCTCAAAATGGCAATGCCGTAATGCCCTCTCAAATAGGCCCGTGCCGAAAAATAAGCTACATTCATTTTAAGCGAATCACCAAGGGCAGCGGCCTGATCATGAGTAAACCCGTTACGGTTAGTTCCTTTATCCACTTCCTGCAAAAAAATAATATCGGGATTTCCCTGCCTGATAGCAGCAACAATTCCTCCAATATCAACCGTATCTGGCTTGGACGGAGGTACACAGGCATGAATATTATAGGTCATTGCCCGGATAGTGCCTAATAAAGACTGCTCATCATTATTACCTCCATACTTGTTATCTTCTTGTCCAATATAGGTAGCCTGCCCCATTGGCATATAGGGATCTTTATTACAAGCGGCAATTAATACACCCAGTACTCCCAACAGCAACACAGCCCCACTTATTAACACCAATTTATTTTTCTTCATATATTTCATCATTTTAAAGTTTACTGGTTTCCCCAACCTGGATTTTGCTTTAAATTAGTATTCAGTGTAAGGTCCTCAACCGGCAACGGCCACAGATAGTCCCTGTTTTCATTGAACGTCTTGGCAATATTTACATTGGTTATGATATTGCCATAAGTACCCCTGTCCAATTCGCTTACGGGCAACTGGTAAGGGCCCGTTTCCGGGGGTTTTGCGCCGGAATAAATTTCCAGTTCAGGAGTACCGTTCCTATCAAGATCGTATAAACCAGCACTGGGGAAGTACATACCCTTAAATGGTGTGGCCAATAAATGCCCTTCCTTCCAACGCATCAGATCATCCCAGCGATTACTATTTTCCATCACTAATTCAATACGGCGTTCTCTTCTTATCTCAAGTATCACACCTTTATTTGCACCATTTACATTTTTGTATATCGCTGCCTGATATGCGTCAGGATTGGCATTTGCCCCGGCAATGTCCAGGTTAGGCATTCCCACACGGTCCCTCAGGCGCTTGACTGACATATCTATGTCTGCCTGAGTTAGTGTTCCCAATTCAGCCTTTGCCTCTGCATAGTTCAGCAGCACTTCACCAAACCTAAATATGAGCAAATCCTGGTAAGACTGGCTGCTCCCGTCCATAGCCGCTATATTCATCCATTTTATAGGCTGATATCCGGTCATGGTGGCATTGAAATCAAC
>DAOLFI010000327.1:0-4735 GCA_035326385.1 Niabella sp. | reverse complement strand
TAATGCCTGTCTCTTAAAAAAGTTTTTCGAAAAAAATTATATGCTTTTTGCGAGAAGTTTTTATACTTAAAATCATGCGCCTGGTAAGAGATATCAATAACTTCAAACCCTTTGTCTCTAAGATGCTTTGCAATGATCTTATAAAAATCAAAAGTTGTAGGAAGGCCTATGATGATCCGCTTTGATGAGCTCATAAGTATCTTATTTCTTCAAAAACTTCTCTAATTGCAGCAATGTTACCCTCATATCCTTATACAGCGGGGCTTCCAGTTCAAACAACTCTCCGTTCTCCCCGGTTATTTTTAATTGAAAGGCATGTAAGGCCAGCCGGTTTAATAAAGGCTTTTCTTCTTCCATCTCTTTACCCAGCTTGAATTTATTTTTGAAAGAAGATAGCAGCACAGGTTTGCCATTACCGTAAACAACATCGCCCACCAGCGGATGGCCTAATTCTTTTGCATGTACCCGTATCTGGTGTGTACGACCTGTATGAATGCGGAACTGCACCCAGCTGTACCTTTTAAAATCCTTTAGCAGCTTATAGTCGGTTATGGCGCTCTTCCCGCGTTTATGGATCAGCATTGATCCGCGTTTTACTTGGTTCTCTGCAATAGGGGCGTCCACGGTTCCCTCGGTCTTTTGTAAAGATCCTATTAACAGTCCCAGGTAGATCTTTACCGTTTTTCTTTCCTCAAACTGTTTGCTGAAATGCTTATGAGCCGAAGCTGTTTTAGCAAAAATGATCAGTCCCGAAGTTTCCTTATCTAAACGGTGAACGGTATAAATTTCAGGGTATTGTTGTTTCAGGTGATCTTTTAAGCTGGGTTCTTCTCCTTCCCTGTCGGGAACAGAAAGCATACCTGAAGGCTTGTTAAGGGCAACCAGGTCGTCATTTTCAAATAATATCAGATCTTTTAATTTCATATCCTTTCATGCTGAAAGCAGAAAGCGTAAGGCGGCTTATTGCATTTAGCTTTTAGCCTTCAGCCTTATCCCGCTTTATGCTGCTCCAGCTGCTTTTCCTGGAATTTTTTATAGAAATTCTTTGCAAAATCTTTCATGTCGTTCACCTGGTCATGATATTTGGTAGCCCGCCCATAGGTATCTGCCAGGGTCATTAAGGTCTGGTAAAAGAAATCGGCCATTTCATCCACCATCATGTCTTTTGTCCAGAGGTCAATGCGCATTGCCGCTTTATCGGCACTATCCCAAAAAGAAAGCATCATGGCTTTTGCCTTCTGGGCGTTTGCTGCCGTGCTTTCTGTTGCACTCCAACTAATGGTATCCGGCACGCGGTCTTCGTCCATTTGTACGTCTATAGTAATCGTAGATTTTATCATTTTCGGGTTTTAGAGCGCAAAAGTAAGCAATTCCTACACCTCTTTTTATGAATGCAATACCTTTACCAGCGCGATTACAGCTACATTCACATCCAGCCGGGATTGAATATGCTCCAGCTTTCTTTTCAATTGCTGCATCGCGAACTCCTCTTTATATACCCTCATCAGCATATCGCCTATAGCGCTGCTGCTATTATCAGCAGAATACACGACGGCATCTTCAAACAAATCCTTTAAAGTATGGGTGACCGGTGCTATGGCAGGAGTTTTCACTTTGGCAGCTTCAGCTACCGGCACCGGGAATATTTCCCTGTTATCCATACTGATCAGCGAATAAGCGCCTTCTATTTTTTCGTACAGGCGCGTTGCATCTGTAAGCACAACATCGGCCCTGTATTTGTAATGGGCCAGCAACAGAGTTGCCGCTTCATGTTTTGCCGGTTCGGCCGATCGCAATGCTATCATCAGCTTCCAGTTGCTTTGCTGCCGTTTTTTAAAGGCCGAAAAACCTTTTAGCAGGGTCACCAGCTGTTCCTTATCCAGATTAAAATCTGTACAGATAAAATACTCGTTTCCTTCTGTAAAAATATCTTTTATATGCTGTGAATCAAATTCCTGTAGCAGCTGTAACGGATCAACAATACCTTCAGCCAGGAAAGATTTTTGAACCAGATGCGGGTGTTTTTTCTCAAAAGCCGTACGCAGGTAATTGCTGGTCAAGCCAATAGCGTCGGCGTTCAAAATAGCTGCTGTATCATCCAGTTGAGCCTCTGTACCTATTATTAAAACCTGCTGAAGGGCGTGAGAGGCTTTTGTAAGCGTTCGTTTAAAGCTTATAAAGGCCGTTGCATTTGATTCCTGCAGCCATTTTCCGGTTTTTTTACGAAGAAACAGTCCTTTTTTGGGCGGGAAAGCCACTTTCTGCATATTAGTGGGAAGCCCGTCAGCCAGTCCTGTTTTGGGAAATAAAAACTTTTCCTGCGGAAGCGATCCTGCTAACGCCCTGAACAGGTGCCCCTGGAGATACCCGTCATAAGTTGTGCTCAACAGCTCATCTGCATCTAAAATAATTGCCATTACTATTAAATAAGGTTTTTCCTATATCTTTGCCTGATAGCTGCAAAGGTATAGCACCACACAAAATTTTAATTGCAGATACTTTTTACCAAATTTTTTTATGGAATATAATACAACGAGAAACTACCTGGCGATGCGCGAGTATGGGCGTCACGTACAAAAAATGGTAGAACATATTCTTACAATTGAAGACCCGGAAAGAAGGCAGAATAATGCCGAAGCAGTAATTGAGCTAATGGGTTTTTTAAACCCTCATTTAAAAAACGTTGAGGATTTCAGGCATAAGCTATGGGATCACCTGTTTTTGATTTCAGATTTTAAGCTGGATGTAAAATCACCTTACCCTATTCCTACAAAAGAAACCTACAAAGCCAAACCCCAGCCCATTCCATACCCTAAACGTTCTTCCCGTTTTTCGCATTTAGGCAAAAACCTGGAAGATATAATTGACAAAGCGTTGGCTGAGCAGGATCCTGAAAAAAGGCAGGGATTTGCCAACGCCATTGCTTACTATATGAAGCTGGCTTATAATAACTGGCATAAAGAAGTGGTGCATGACGATGCTATCCAAAGTGAGTTGAACAGTATTACCGACGGTCAGCTGGAGTTTACCAATACACCTTATGTTAAAGCCTATAGCCTGAAGCAGGACCTTGCCAAAAGCAATAGTTTTGGCAAACGCAATAAGTTCCAGCAGCAGCGTAACGGCAACGGCAGCAACAGTAACCGCCGTAATGGTAACAGTAATTTTAAGAAGAAAAGGTTTTAAAATATTCTGTTAAACAGGGATAAAAGCCGGCGTGAAGCCGGCTTTTATGTTTTACTGCATTGAAAATTATTGTTATTCCAACTTATTGTTGGCAGACCATAATCAATGAAATATATAAGTCGTCACATCGACTGCAAGGGAGATGTCCCAACGAGTAGCCTTGCGTTGAAGATTTCTCAGCCAGCATCAGACTATTATTTCACCAGGCTAAAGCTCAACCCTCCCTGCAACCATCTTCCGGGCATTGGAGCACCCAATAAATCACTGTAACTCCTGTCAAAAATATTATCAGCCTGGGCAAAAACAGCCAGACGTTTTTGCATAAAGCTATAAGACATCCTTCCATTCAGTAAGAAATAGTCTTTACTTACATAAGCATTTACAGCAGCAGCCTGCTGTGGATTGCGGCTTTTGTAAATGCCGGTGAGGCTCAGCCCCCAGTTGCCCACTTCATATTGCACATTAAAGTTGCTTAAAAACCTTGCGTGAGAGGAGATATAAAACGAGGGGTTGGCTTCACTGCTTTTACTGTACAACCATAGTAATCCACCATTTAAAACTAATTTATGATCCTTGCCAAACTGGTTGATGTATTGAATATCAGTTTCCCAACCGGTAGTATTTACTTCGGCAATATTCTTTGCCAGCGCATAATTGCCTGCCGGGTTAAGGTTATCCTTTCGTGGCATATCAGCATAAGGTGTGGCGATCCAGTCTATCAGTCTGCTGTGAAAGCGCTGAAAAAAAGTGGATGACAACCTGAACTTGGATTGATAAAACCAGTCAGCCCCCGCTTCATAGTTCCACGAAATTTCGGGTACCAGCCCCGGATAGCCTACACGTTGACCATTGGAGACGCTTGACTTCCCGTAATTATTATACCGCTCTGTAAAATCCGCATCGCGTATCGTTCTGCCGCCACTTGCCCTCAGCTGCACATTACTAATATGTAAAGAAGCATTTAACTGTGGCAGCAATTCTGCTTTATTATCCCCGATAAACTCTACCCGTACAGAGGGCAATAAATTAAAATACCGGCCAATTTTTTGAGAAATACTTGCAAAAGGCGCTGCTATGTTTAAAGAATGATCGCCCCTGTCGTTAGAAGCGATGGTTTTATGCTGGTAATTAAACCCTGTTGTCAGTAACGTATTTTCTCCCATTTTTTGCTGAAAAAGCAATAAGGACTGGAACAGCTTTGAAGTATTTTGATTGGCAACAGCCATGCTATTATAAGCATAGCTATCATCAAAACTTTTATATCCCGCGTCCAGACTTAATTTTGAATGATCTTTTTCAAACCCGATCTTTACCTGGTGCCACCAGGAGGCTACCTGCTCTGTGGCCGTATCCCCTATTGCAGTGGTATAAAAATTCTGCGCGCTGAAATCCCTGTTATCGTAGGCGCTCCTGGCAGATATATTCCAGTAGTTGCTCAATTGGTAACTGATGCCGGCTGAAGCAGAAGTATTATGAAAATATCCTCTTGTGCCGCGCTGTAAAACACCTGTTGAATGATTGGATAGCACACCTGCATCAGCACTTAATT
>DAOLFI010000326.1:0-4747 GCA_035326385.1 Niabella sp. | reverse complement strand
GAGCCTGGGATAAGTGGCGGTTGCCCTGGTATCAATACCCTGGTCGGGATAATAGGCCCAGGCGTTACTGGCATTTTCGTAGGCATTACCATTGTTTACAAAAGCGATGAATTGCGCCGGGTAATTCAGCAGGTTAACAGAAGCGCCTGCAGCTCCCTGGAAGAGTATAGTAAAGTCGAATCCTTTGTAGGCAGCCTGCGCTCCAAAGCTGTATCCCCATCTTGAGTAAGACGGCTCACCAATTTTGGTTATATCTGTTTGATCTACAAACCCGTTTCCGTCAATGTCTTTATAACGGATATCTCCCGGCCGAACGGTGCCAAACAGTGGTGTGGCAATGCCTTGTTTTAAGGTTCCGTCAGCATTGAAATCTTCTGTCTGGTAAAATCCCTCTGCCAGCAACCCCAGCACGGAACCATAAGATTGACCCGTATAAGCGTTATAAGCAAATGCAGGCGCCACCTCTCCCATATAATCAATGGTATTGCCGGCGTAAAAAAGCATACCATTGATGGAATAGTTAACCGCCCTGACCTTATTGGTGTACACCGCGCTTATTTCAAAACCTTTACTGGTCATTTTGCCTATATTATCCAGGTAGTCGTTATATCCGTAATAACTCATTAGCGCATTATTTTTGGTAAGTATTTTGCTGCGCTTGTCTACGAAGAAATCGGCAGTCAGCCGTAGCTTATTAAACAGTTCTGCATCCACCCCTGCATTGTATTTCAGGCTTTGCTCAGGCGATACATTCCTGTTGGCAATAAATTTGGGCCTTATAGATCCTTCGCCTGTAAACGGAGCGCTTACACCGGTATAATAGGCTGCGTTCCAGCCATAGTATTGCTGGTAAAGGAAACGGCCATTGGAATAGAACCCGATCTGATCACCGGCATTGGTATTCATTTCGCCGGATGTACCTACAGATGCTCTTAATTTCAGCAGGTTGACCTTATCATTGTTTTGCAGGAAACCTTCTTTGGATATGATCCATGCACCTGAAATGGAAGGATAAAAACCCCACTGGTTTCCGGGCGCATACGCATCGCTTCCAAAATAGGAAAGGCCCAGCTCAGCAATGTAACGTTCATCGTACGAATAATTCACCCTTCCGCTGTAATTCATATAGCGCTGCCTGTATTCAAATAATCCCTCACCCAAAAAGTCTGAAAGATGAAAATTGATGTTGGAGCGAACCTGGTGCTTTCCAAAATTATTATCATATCCCAATGCAGCGCTTCCCTGCATCCACTGATCCATGCCCCCCGTTCCGTAGTTGCTTGCCACAATACTGGTGGTTTGGTCGGTGGTAGTGGGCGCACCATTGAAATAACGGGCGTAATTCTTTGTTTTGCTGTAGGTGCTTGTAGAGCGTACATAAAATGAAAACCCTTCCTGCAGATAAAGCCCTTTGGTAATAAAATCCAGTTTTTCCCTGAACCTGAAATTTGCCTGCAGTGTACGCCCCCTGGAGGAAAACCAGCCCAGTCCTTTAATAGATCCTACGGGGTTATTGGGGTATAGTGCAGTGCCTGAAAAATTGCTCTCGTCAGTCGTAACCAGCTCGTCATATACCGGGTATATATTAGAAGGGTACCTGGCAAGGTCGTCCATAACTGACCAGTAATTGGGTTGCTTCCGGTTTTCCAGCCTTGCGCCCAGGTCGATGTTTGCATCTACTATTTTGAACAGGTTGAAGTCGAGATTGCTTCTTATGTTTAAACGCTGCATGTTCTGGTTAGAGGTCTGATCGGCATTTTTTACGTTGTACAGCCCCTGCTGATCAGCATATCCTAATACAATATTATATTTTCCGGTAGCTGACCCACCGTTAAATATCAGGTCGGCATTGGTATTCCGCGCCTGGTCTTTGATCACTTCATTATACCAGTCTACATTAGTGCCGGTACCAGTCTGGTAGGCCTGCAGCTGGCTTTCGGAATAATAGGGGGTCCATGCTCCGTTATCGTTGCTAATGGCCTGGTTGTAAAGCGATGCAAAGTTATAGGAGCTCAAAGGCTTATAAATATTGATGGGTTTCTGAATACCGGTTCTGACCTGTGCTGTGGTTGTAAATTTACCAGCCTGACCACGTTTGGTCTCTACCCATATCACACCGTTAGCGCCCCGCATGCCTAATGTGGCTAAAGCCGCTGCATCTTTCAGTATAGATACGGAGCCTATTTCCGCTGGTGAGAGATAACTTATATACTCAGGGGTTACTTCAAACCCGTCAACGAAAGTTTTGGCTGTATTGTAATAACCTAAACCGTAGCTTCCTACACCACGAATGGACAGCCCGGGGTTGTCATTGCCGGGAGCACCGTTGCCCTGTACAACAAATAACCCGGGAAGCTGGCCCGACAAGGTACTGTACAGGTTAGGTGTGGTTATTTTATTCAGCGTATATCCTGCCACGGTTGCAACGGCTGCCGTATTGGTTACAGAGTCAGTATTAAATAATCTTCCGGGGGCCGTATACTTCGTATTTAGAGTGTCATTCGTGAGGTCAACACTCCTGTATTGCCCTAACACTGAAATGAACGGGAATAACAGGAGCATGGCCAACGTGCCTTTTTTTCTATATTGATGCATGTTCGATGATTTTGAGCTGAAAGATGATCATTAATAACCCGGATTCTGAACAATAGTGCCTTTGTTTACCTCAATCTGTGGAAAAGGCTCCAGGTACATTTTGGGATGCCAATACCCCATAACTGTATTGGCGTTCCAATAGTTTACTAAATTTTCCCTGAAATTGGGTTGAGAGCCCTGTACCTGAAACTGCAGCTCCCGGAATTGTCCGCCAATGATACCATTGCCAATATCCGGGTGTTTCCAGTGTTTGACGTCAAAATAGCGGTGATTTTCACCAACCATTTCAATGGCTTTCTCGCGCCAGATGAGCCGGCGAAGCTTACTCTTATCTGTTTCTGTAATGGAGGGCAGCCCGGCTCTGTTGTGTACTGCATTCAGATGCTCAAGGGCTTTGACCGTATTGCCAACCTCGTTGTATGCTTCGGCCAGACTGAGATGTGTTTCGGCCATCCTGAACAAAGGCGGTTCAAACCATTGACGGGTTCCTGCTTTGTAATAAAATTTTGCCGGAGCACCACATCCTCTTCCATCTCCTACGGCTGCGGGAAACTTATTTTCCCAGGAGTAGTTTCCTATCCATTTTCCCCATCCGGCCCCTATGGTCCAGCTTGGTTCCCCTGGATTATTCAGGGTACCCACGCCCGGTACTACATAATCAAGACGGAAACGGGCTTCCATATTTTCGACATTATTAATCCAGTGAGATGCTGGAAGAGGGGCTGGATCTCCTATTTTAGGCCATACTGGCTCTGTGCCGTTCCTGGTATAATAGTTTTCAAGAAAATTGCTAATCAGTCCAACTAATTCAGTTTCCCATCCATAATTGGAAAGATTTTCTGAAGCATTATAATAGATGCATATCCTATTCATGTTCTTATCCAACTTATATGCCAGGAGTACTTCTTTATTTCCTGACACAGAAGTAGCGGTACCATAATCATTTAAAGCGTTAGGATTGGGAATACCGGTACCTGCGCCACCGGTATTGATAAGCGTATAACCATTGGAGTTTGCCCAGGTCAATACCGCTTCGTGGGCCTCAATAGCTTTTTGCCACCGGTTATCGTCCTCGTTTCCGAAGCATATCCTGTTATTTTGTTCTCCGAAAGGCAGGTAAGGTGTACTGGAATTGAACAGAGGGCGGGCTGCAAACTGTAATGTTCTGGCCTTTATAGCCATGGCCGCTCCTTTGGTAAACCGCCCATAATGTTGCGATGGCCAGGAATCGGGTAGGCCTGCGATGGCTTCATCGCAAAGGGCTAAAATATAATCCAGCGTTTCCTGTAATGTGGCCCTGGGGAGATTCATCTCATCGAGCGGAAGAAAGGCTTTGGTAACAATAGGAACACCTCCGTAGCGGTAAAACATGCCCATGTACCGGTAAGCCACAAGCGCGGTGGCTTCTGCTTTTATGTACTGCTTCATCTGCTCGCTCATGTCGGGTACGCGGTCAATATTTTCCTTAATGAGAAAAGCGCCCCGGATGCAGGACCATGTGGCGAAGAAATCATCGGCCCCGGCCGGTGATCCCCCAAGCTCTGTGGTACGTAGCCCGGATTCCACAATAGCATACGTGGCATGCCAGCCCCATCCTCTGGACCGCTCACCGGACAGGGAGCCCAATGCGCCATGCCAGCCACCCCAGCCACCGGGCCAGCCATGGATCAACGTACTCCTGTAAGCGCTGAAAAGTGTAGCTTCCGCATTACGTGTAGAGGAGTAGACTTCCTCCAGATTCACGGTGCCTGATGTTTCTGGTTTTTCAAGAAAATATTTTTGACAGGAAATGTTCATCCCAGCAATGGAAGCTATGATGATCAATAGTTTGAATTTATTTTTCATTATTGTCCTATTTTAGAATTGAACATTAAGACCGAAATTGTAGGTTTTGAGCAGCGGGAATATATATTTGTTCCTGCCGTCCGGCGCTTCCGGATCGATGCCGATATCGGTCAGATCATTTTTAAACGTGTAAATATTATTACCGGTAGCAAATATCCTAAGCGCATTTAACCGCAGCCGCTGCATCCAGGCTCCTTTCGCAAAAGTGTACGCTACTTCGATATTCTTCAACCGGAAAAAATCCGTGGAGCGCAGCCAAAAATCGCTTGTAAGAAAATTGTTGTCTGAATAACTGTAGCTGTATGTG
>DAOLFI010000325.1:0-4748 GCA_035326385.1 Niabella sp. | reverse complement strand
CCGGCTTTAAATACAGTTTCTAAAAACCGTTTACACAATTTATTTTATACTCTCACTATTTTGTACATCATCAGTTCGCTCCTTATTACTTTCTTACCAAAAAATATTACTTCGGCGCAGGCAAATAAAAAGCGCACGTAAACACATGCGCTTTAAATATAAAAATGAGAAATGATCAGATGCTTATTTAAGACGCTAATAGCTCTTTAACAATTGCTGAAATAGCTTTTCCATCAGCTTTACCAGCAAGAGCTTTAGTAGCCATACCCATTACTTTACCCATATCAGCCGGGGAGGTGGCCCCTGTTTCTGCTATGATTTTTTGCAGCGCTGCTTTCAGTTCTTCAGGTGAAAGCTGGGCCGGTAAATATTTTTCAATCACTATAATCTCCTGGCGCTCTTTTTCGGCCAGATCAGGACGGTTTTGCTTTTCAAAGATCTCCAAAGAGTCCTTACGTTGCTTCACCAGTTTTTGCACAATTTTTATCTCATCATCTGCACTTAATTCTTCTTTAGCACCTTCGGCTGTTTTTGCTAAAAGAATAGCGGCTTTTACGGCACGCAAACTGGTAAGGACATTTGAATCTTTGGCCAGCATGGCGGCCTTGATATCCGCGTTAATAGTTTGTTCTAAAGACATATATTGATTAGTTTATAAGTTGAAAAGGGCAAAAGGCACTTATTTTTTGACCTGCCGTTTAAAATTCGCACGTGGCTTTAAATTATCCGTTTTCTGTCTTTTCCCTTCTGTGTTCAGCATTTTGCCTCCGGCCTTATAGTTTTTGTTTTCTGTCATCAGCTTTCCGGTTTTGACTGGCAGCTTTTCTCTTTCGCCTTCTGCTTTCGGTTTTCTGGCTGCTGCTTCAGGCTTTTTTCTTTTTGCATCTTTACCAAAATATTTCAGGTTGCGTACTTCTTTTTCGGTAAGAAACCTGAATTTGCCGCGTTCTACATTCTTTTTGGTTAACCCTGCAAACATTACACGGTCCAGGTTTTTCACCTCGTAACCCAGGCTCTCAAAAATACGCCTTACAATACGGTTACGGCCGCTGTGTATTTCTACGCCTATCTGCTTTTTATCTTTCATATCACTATAGGCCAATACATCCACATGGGCCGGGCCATCCTCAAGCGTTACTCCTTTCAGGATCTTATCAAAATCAGCTTTATCAAGCGGCTTATCCAGTGTAACGGCATAGATCTTCTTTACCTCGTTACTCGGGTGCGTCAGTTGCTGTGCCAGCTCGCCATCATTGGTGATCAGTAAAACACCCGATGTGTTCCTGTCGAGCCTTCCTATAGGGTACACTCTTTCCTTTGTAGCGCTTTGTATAATATCAAGCACTGTTTTCCTTTTTTGAGGATCATCGGTAGTTGTGATATAGTCTTTGGGTTTATTCAGCAGGATATACACCAGGTTCTTTGTTATAACAACTTTTTTACCATTTGCTG
Organism: Niabella sp.; assembly: GCA_035326385.1. Taxonomy (GTDB): domain Bacteria; phylum Bacteroidota; class Bacteroidia; order Chitinophagales; family Chitinophagaceae; genus Niabella. The sequence goes on along the minus strand of DAOLFI010000325.1, from coordinate 3,296 downwards.
TAATCTCATCGCCATCGGCCATTTTATATCCCGGTTCCATAACCACTTTTCCGTTCACTTTTACCTTGCCATCTTTAATAAGCGCTGCTGCATCCCTGCGGCTGCAAATACCTCCATGAGCCAGGTACTTATTCAGCGGCATCTGCTCCACCGGATTTTTTTCGCGTATTATCCTTGGAGCCTCTACCTGCTTTTGCAAGGTTTCCTTTTTCTTCTGTTCAAAATACTCGGCGCGCTCCTTTTTATACCGCCTTTTTTCCTGCTTAAAGCCCTCTTTTATAGCTGCATTGCTTTTCTTTTTAGTAAATTTTTCAAAGCGCGGGTCTGTTTTTTTCATTCGTACATATTTTGCTGTTTTTCAACAGTAGTTAAGAAGTGCAAAGATACTTTATATGGCAAACAAAAAGCCGCCTCATTTACGAAGTGGCTTTTGCTAAGATTATGCCTGAATATTATTTCTTATTATTGTCCCTTGCTCCCGGACCCTTGTCCCTTCTTTCTTTCATTTTAGCTTGCAGCTTTTCCTGTTGCTCTTTGGTAAGAACAGCATTGACCTTTTCGGACCTTTCTTTCATCATTTCCATTCTTTTTTCCCTTCTTGCCTCATCACTCAAAGAATTATCATCCCTGAGCGCCTCAAATTTGGTCCTTTGCTCTTCATTAATTGCTTTTATTTTCCCTTCCTGTTCTTTGCTCAGGTTCAGGTCTTTGTATATATCCATCATGCCCATACCACCGGGGCCACGCCTTTCTCCGCTTCTTGCCTCTTTTTTATCTTTTGAAGGAGGAGGTGCATCCTGTGCATAAGTAGCTGTAATGCTAAAAGCACTGATAATTGTTGCAAGGAAAATTGTTTTTTTCATTTTATAGATTTTAAAATTAGATGATATTTCCAAATCAAACTTTCTGCTAATACTGTTAAACATTTATAAACACCTTTGTGACCGCAGGCTGTTCCGGAGGTTTAATCTGTGTACTTATTTTAACATATTTACAGGCTCTTTTACTAAAATTTATCCTCAATACTTTTTAAGAAATGTTCCCCTTCGTACCTTGCACCCCATGCAGGACTATTTAAAAGGGTTGAACGAGCGGCAACAAGAAGCAGTTTTACATATTAACGGACCGATCATGATCATTGCCGGGGCAGGTAGTGGCAAAACCAAAGTATTAACCACCCGTATTGCGCACCTTATGGCCAGCGGGGTTGATTCATTTAACATATTGGCGCTCACCTTTACCAACAAAGCCGCCAGGGAAATGAAGGAAAGAGTTGAGCATATTTTGGGGAACAATGAAGCACGCAATCTATATATAGGTACTTTCCACAGTGTGTTTGCAAGAATATTAAGAGCAGAAGCACATCGCATTGGTTATCCCAATAATTTCACCATTTACGATACTGATGACGCCAAAAGCGTGGTAAAAACGGTGATTAATGAAATGCATCTGGATGATAAACTGTACAAACCGGCAACCGTTTATAACCGTATTTCCGCAGCAAAAAACGCTTTGGTAACGCCGGCAGATTATGCCAACGATTATTATGTGCAGCAGGAAGATATCCGGGCTAACCGGCCTGCCATAGCAAAAATTTACGATGCTTATTGTACCCGCTGTTTTAAAAACGGTGCTATGGACTTTGACGATCTGTTGCTGAAATTTTACCAGGTACTGAAAACCCAGCCCGATGCGCTGAGCAAATACCAGCATAAGTTTAAATATATACTGATAGATGAGTACCAGGATACCAACCCCGCACAATACGAAATTATAAAGCTGCTGGGCGCCATGAACGAAAATGTTTGTGTAGTAGGCGATGATGCACAGAGCATTTACAGCTTCCGCGGCGCCACCATTCAGAATATTTTACAGTTTCAGAAAGATTATGACGAAGTAAAAGTGGTGAAGCTGGAGCAAAATTACCGCAGCACACAAAATATTATTAATATAGCTAACGAAGTGATCAGTAATAATAAAGGCCAGATACCGAAAGTGCTTTTTACTGAAAATGCAGAAGGCGAAAAAATAAAGATCGTAAAAACCATGTCAGACAACGAAGAGGGAAAATTTGTTGCCGACAGCATACAGGAACAAAAATTACGCAATCATTTTGCCAATAAAGAGTTCGCCATTCTTTACCGCACCAACGCCCAAAGCCGTGCCTTTGAGGAGGCCCTAAGGCGTATGGCCATTCCTTATACTATTTACGGGGGCATCAGCTTTTACCAGCGCAAGGAAATTAAGGACCTGGTAGCGTACCTGCGCCTTATTATTAACTCCAGGGATGAGGAAGCGCTGAAACGCATCATCAATTATCCCGTGCGGGGCATTGGTAAAACCACTATTGACAAAATTATCCTGCTGGCCAATACCCATAATATTACCATGTGGCAGGTACTGGAACAGGCTCCGCAATTTGGTTTCCGAGCCGGCACGCTCGATGCCATTAACCAGTTTGTAACCATGATCCAAAGCTTTTCCAGCATGTTGATAAAACATAATGCATACGAAGTAGCTTTTCATGTGGGTAAACAAACCAACCTGGTAAAAGAATTATTTAACGATAAGAGCACTGAAGGGTTACAACGCTACGAGAATATACAGGAATTGCTAAACTCTATTAAGGAATGGATAGAAAGCCCCGACAATGAAGAAGGTGAAGTAGTAGATAAAAGCCTGGGGGCTTACCTGCAGCAAATTACACTGCTTACCGATGCCGATGAAAAGGACCCCAATGCAGATACAGTGAAGCTAATGACCATACATGCTGCTAAGGGTCTGGAGTTTTCCTGCGTATTTGCTGCCGGGCTGGAAGAAATGCTTTTCCCCAATGCCATGAGCATCAATACCCGGGAAGAGCTGGAAGAAGAACGCCGCCTGTTTTACGTGGTGGTGACCCGCGCCAAAAAGAAACTCTGGATCACGTACGCCAATACCCGTTATAAATTTGGCCAGCTGGTACAAAACGAGCCCAGCCGGTTTATTGATGAGCTGCCGGAGCAATATTTAGACCGCAGCTATGCGGGGGGCGGTACGAAAATGTCGGGAGGTTTTGGCGTTGGCGGCAATGCTTTTGATCGTATGAATGGCGGCTGGGGTGCAAAAACAGCCATTGACGCAGAGAAAAAATACGGACCGCCGCCTGCCAAAAAAACAAGTACGCCAGGTTACCTGGCTCCTAAAGCAGAAAAAAAAGTAACAGAACATACCCCAAGCACAGGTTTTACACCCAGCGATGTTTCTGAACTCGCTGTAGGCCAAAAAATAGAACATCAGAAATTTGGCTTTGGCGA
>DAOLFI010000324.1:0-4772 GCA_035326385.1 Niabella sp. | reverse complement strand
TTTTCGAAAAGCGAAGCGATGATCACTACTCCCAGCTCTTTTGCTACACCCTGTAATGTTCCTGTTGAGGGGCCGGGAATGGGCTCAGCCAGTTTGAAATTTTCATAGTCTTCCACATCACAGAAATAAAGCGATGTGAATAATTCCTGCAGGCAAATGATCTGTGCGCCTTTTGCTGCAGCTTCTTTTATTTTTCCAATGGCTTTATTTAAGTTCTCCTGCTTATTGGCAGTGCAACTCATCTGAACCATACCTACTTTTACTTGTGACATAGCGGATTTTCTTTTAAAAAGTGCAAAGGTACTTTAAATATTCTGACAGGGAGAAATCATGACCTTTTACTCAATAAAAAATGCGGAGTTACCGGCACTCCGCATTTTAAATTATTTGACGGAAGAAACTTATCTCAGCCTGTTCAGGTCTTTTATCAGTTTTTGATCATGCCTTATACCCCGGATGGCAAAAAAGAAGCCAATAATAATGAGCAGGGTAAGAACAGAAGTTAGTGCGAAAGTACCTTGCGAGAAATTCTTGGTATACATAAAATAAACAGCTACTAAGCCTATGGAGCACAACAGTCCTATAAGGCTAAACCGTATTTGCTTTTTCCTGTCTTTAAACAGGAAAATTGTTACGGCAGATAACGCTACTACAATAACTGATAATAAAATTAAATAGATGTTATCTGTTGCTGTTAGCTCCGGCCCTTCAACCCCGGTAGTATTGGGCGCTACCAGGCCGGTGTAGAACGGAAATTTAAAAGTAAGCGCACTGCTAATGGTAGAGAGCAACAGCCACAATGTTTGTTTTCTTTGGATCATGTTGAAAAAAGTTGATGGTTAAGGGAGCCGACCAAAAAGTATTGTCAGCCTGTCCAAGGAACTCCTTCGGAGAGCTTGCCGAAGGCTAACTGCTTGATTGTCTATATTTCGTCTCCCGATGCCTATCGGGACAATATGGTAATCAAGGCGCTTTTTTGGTCAGTCCCTATGAACTACATTTAGACGCCTAACTCCGGATATAGCGGAAACTGTTTCATAAACGCTTTTACATCTTCACGCACTCCTTCAATTAATTGCTCATTATCAGCGTTCATTAATACTTTGTCAATCATATCCACTACCTCAATAACATGGTTTTCTTTTAATCCGCGCGTAGTAACAGCGGGAACACCTACGCGGATACCTGAAGTTACAAACGGGGATTTGTCATCAAAAGGAACAGCATTTTTATTAAGCGTAATAAATGCTTTATCCAATGTTTCCTGTGCTTTTTTACCTGTGATGTTCTTATTGCGCAGGTCGATCAGCATCAGGTGATTATCTGTGCCGCCGCTAATAAGGTTATACCCTTTATCAACAAAAGCTTTAGCCATTGCCTGAGCGTTACTTATCACCTGCTGAGCATAAACTTTAAAGCTGTCGTCCAATATCTCGCCAAAAGCCACTGCTTTAGCTGCAATAATGTGCTCTAAAGGTCCGCCCTGTATGCCCGGGAAAACAGCCAGGTCCAGCAGCTGGCTCATCATACGGGTGTTACCTTTCGGATCTTTTAATCCCCATGGGTTCTCAAAATCATGACGGATCATAATAACACCGCCACGGGGACCGCGGAGCGTTTTATGCGTAGTGCTGGTAATGATATGGCAATGATCAAAGGGGTCGTTCAATAAGCCTTTGGCAATCAGGCCTGCAGGATGTGCAATGTCGGCCATTACAATCGCGCCTATTTTATCGGCCACTGCGCGGATACGGGCATAATCCCAGTCGCGGCTGTATGCCGAAGCACCGCAAATGATCATTTTAGGTTGGTGTGTTAATGCTTTTTGCTCCAGGTCATCATACTCCACTAAGCCGGTTTCTTTATTAACGCCGTAAGAAATTACGTTATACTGTTTACCGCTGAAATTAGCAGGGCTGCCATGAGTCAGGTGCCCGCCCATGCTCAGATCAAGCCCCATAATGGTATCACCGGGCTTCAGAACCGCCATGAATACGGCAGCATTGGCCTGCGCTCCGCTGTGGGGCTGAACATTTGCCCATGTAAGGTTAAATACCTGTTTCAGCCTGTCAATGGCCAGGTTTTCAATTTCGTCCACTACCTCACATCCTCCATAATACCGGCGACCGGGATAACCTTCTGCATATTTATTGGCAGGCACGCTGCCCATAGCCTTCAGTACCTGGTAAGAAACAAAGTTCTCTGAGGCAATCAGTTCAATATCATTACGCTGTCGCTCTAATTCCTTATTGAGCAGGTCAAATAGTATAGTGTCGTTTTGCATGGCGCAAAATTAAGGTTATAGAAATTCCTGTACAATGTTTTTATCCGCAGTATTTGCACAAAATTGAAATTAAAAAGGCTTCAGCATTCCCCCGGTAGTTATCGGGACTATGGAAACAGCCTGACATACCATTTGTATCATAGTTTTATAAGTTTAAACAACTTCGATATAATATTTCTATTTTTACTTACCTTCACTCTCTTTTTTACTAACTACATTCAGGATCTTACACATATATATATGAAGGCAATTATTCCTGTTGCAGGTACCGGAACTAAATTAAGGCCACATAGTTATACACAGCCCAAAGCATTGATACCCGTGGCGAATAAAACGGTATTAAGTATTATTATTGATCAGCTTAAAGAAGCGGGTATAGATGAGTTTATTTTTATTATAGGATACCTGGGCGATAAAATTTACCATTATGTAAAGGATAAGCACAGCGATATTGTTGCTCATTTTGTGAGTCAGGAAGACCGGAAAGGGGTGGGACATGCCATCAGCCTTGCACGCGACCTGATGAAAGGTGATGAAGTACTCATTACATTGGGTGATACAATTTGTGAGTACGATGTAAACGAAGTGCTGCGCAGTCCCGGTTCCCTGATTGGTGTGCGCAAAGTAGATAATCCCAAAGATTTTGGCGTTGCGGAAATAGATGATAGCGGCTTTATCGAATCTGTAATTGAAAAGCCTAATATTCCCAAGTCCAATATGGCGATGGTGGGCATCTATAAAATAACGGAGACCGATATCTTATTTGAATGCCTTGAGCAAAATATTACGGCAGGACTGCTTACGCATGGAGAGTTCAATATTACAGATGCCATTGACTGTATGATAGAGAAGGGGGTAAGGTTTCAATCCTTTAAAGTAGATAACTGGTTTGACGCGGGTAATAAAGATACGCTTCTGAAATCCAATGCCACATTGCTGAGGAAATCAGGGATAGAAAGTGATGCTTCAGCATATCTGAATACAGTTATTATTCCGCCGGTAAGTATAGGTGTGGGCTGCAGCATTGAGAACAGTATCATTGGCCCCAATGTTACTTTGGGTGAATATACCAAGATGACACAATCCATAGTCAAAAATTCTATTGTAGGCGCTTATTGCACTTTACATGATATAGTTCTGGAAGATTCACTTATTGGCAGCGATACCAGTCTTAAAGGAGAAAGCCGAAGCCTTAATATTGGCGATAATACGAGCATTGACTTAGGGTGAGTAGTGAGTGGTGAATAGTGAGTAGGAAGGCAACCAGTAACCAGTATCCTGTAACCAGCATCAGGTAAAATGTACGATGTAAGGTGTACGATGTACGATATGAAAGATAAAAGCGGAAAGCTAAAGGCCGGAGGCGGAAGGCGCCGTGCAGACCTGAAACCAGAAACTTGTAACCAGCATCCAGTCTCCAGCATAAAGTCTAATGCCTCTTCAAAATTTTCGGCCTTTAGTCATAAACCATATAGTACAGAAATTCTATACTTGAATAATAAACAATCAATGTTCGATGTTTATTTACAGAAAACCTTAAGCCTTACGCTTCCGGCTTTATGCCTTCTGCTCGAAACCAATGACCAGCATCCATATTTAAATCGTAAATTGCCGTTATCTATTTAACAGCGAAGCGATGTATATTACCCGGCTCTTCAATATTCAGTATCCTATCATTCAGGCCGGTATGGTTTGGGCAAGCGGCTGGAAGCTGGCAAGTGCTGTAAGCAATGCCGGTGGATTAGGTATTATTGGTGCAGGGTCTATGAGTCCTGATGTTTTAAAAGAACATATTCAGAAATGTAAAGCTGCTACAGGCAGACCTTTTGCTGTAAACCTGCCGCTTTTATACCAGCATATAGAAGACCAGGTGCAGACCATTCTAGAAGAAAAAGTACCTATTGTATTTACAAGCGCCGGCAATCCTAAAACCTGGACGCCGGTTTTTAAAAATGCAGGTTTAAAGGTTGTGCATGTGGTAAGCAGCAGTAAATTTGCTGTTAAGGCAGAGCAAGCAGGTTGCGACGCTGTAGTGGCAGAAGGCTTTGAAGCCGGTGGCCATAACGGGCGTGAAGAAACTACTACTATGGTACTGGTACCGCTGGTTGTGAACGCTGTTTCCATTCCTGTAATAGCTGCAGGCGGCATTGCTACAGGCAGGCAAATGCTGGCAGCCTTTGCATTGGGTGCAAAAGCCGTACAAATGGGGAGCCGTTTTGTAGCCTGCCAGGAGGCCTCATCACATTTGAATTTTAAAAACAGCCTGATTGAAGCAGTAGAGGGCGACACACAGTTGTCTATGAAAAAACTAACGCCGGTGCGGTTGCTGAAAAATCATTTTTCGCAACAGGTACAGGAAGCTGAAGCCCGGGGAGCTGCTGAGGCAGAGCTGTCAGCTTTATTGGGAAAAGGCCGTGCCAGAAAAGGTATGTTTGAAGGCGATCTGAAGGAAGGAGAGCTTGAAATTGGCCAGGCTTGCGCCTTGATC
>DAOLFI010000323.1:0-4785 GCA_035326385.1 Niabella sp. | reverse complement strand
GTTGTACCCGGCGCAACTGGTATCCATTGCACTTATTGTTTTTCTCACGTATGTCAATACAAGAGGCATAAAAGAAGGAAAGTTCATACAGTCCGTATTTACAGTAGCTAAACTTTTCTCATTATTTGCATTGATCATATTTGGCCTGCTCATTGCCGCTAAAGCCGATGTATGGAACGCCAATTGGGCCACTGGCTTTGATTTCAGGTTTACAGAAGCTGTAAAAGATGAAAGCGGCAGCCAGGTAGGTTGGTCGTTGTTCAAAGAACCTTCATCTGTTTTCCTAATGATCGGTTTGATCAGCTCCGCCATGGTAGGTTCTGTGTTCAGCAGTGTTGCCTGGGAAAATGTCACCTTTATTGCCGGGGAGATCAAAAATCCTAAAAAAAATGTAGGGCTTAGCCTTTTCCTGGGTACGCTTATTGTAACTACCATTTATGTGCTTACCAATATCATGTACATTGCGGTATTGCCTTTATTTCCGCAGGCATCTGAAGGTGCCGCTACTTTTGCTACCGAAGTAGCTGCGCCTAATGTAGCGTTTCCTTTGCAGGACAGGGTGGCTACCGCTGCGGCTTCTAATATTTTTGGTGCTTATGGTACGGCCATTATAGCGGTAATGATCATGGTATCCACATTCGGATGTAATAATGGTCTGGTGCTTACCGGAGCCCGGGTTTTTTATACCATGGCGCAGGACAAACTGTTTCTTCCGCAGGCGGCTTCGCTCAACAAAAATGCTGTGCCGCAATGGGCCTTATGGGCACAGTGCGTGTGGGCAGCCATGCTTTGTTTAAGCGGTAAATACGGGTTGCTGCTCGATTACGTAGTATTTATTACGCTGGTATTTTATATCCTCACTATAATCGGAGTTTTCAGGTTGCGCAAAAAGCGCCCCGATGCCGAAAGGCCCTACAAAGCATTCGGTTATCCGGTTATCCCTGTTATTTACATTTTAATGGCCGGTACAATGGCTCTCGGTTTATTGTTTTACAAGCCTGCTACTTCCCTGCTTGGCCTGCTGATCGTGCTAATAGGCGTGCCTATTTATTATATAGCTATGCGTAGCAAAAAAGCGGCGGAATAGATTTTTTATTAGGTCATCGGCAGTGCTGCTATCAGCAAAATTGCGTCGCACTCTTGTTTTGTGGTGCAAAATCAATGATGCGACGGTATTTAGTGGAAAGAGTTTATTGCAATGAATGGGAGCGGCCTTGATGCATGAGCGTTAAGAAAATGAATGGAGTGTAGCGTAAAAAAATGCCTGCTGTTTGAGCCAGTGGGGTCTGTTCAACTTTTTTCAACCAGGGGGCGAGTTCAGGCATTTTAGCGGAACAGAATTCATTTTTAGCTCAGGCATCACAGCCTTGACTTTTTGCTCCACTTTTTTGTCAAGAAAAAAGTGGAAAAACATAGAATTGTGTAGCCATTAAAATAAAAATAAGTGAAATTAAAACTCATAAAAAACGAAAAAGATTATATACAGGCCCTGGAACGGCTTGAGAAGATATTTGATGCAAAAAAGGGAACAAAAGAAGGAGATGAGCTGGAAATTCTCGGTATCCTGATTGAAAAATATGAAGAAGAGCATTTCCCTATTGATATGCCGGACCCCATTGAAGCTATTAAGTTCAGGATGGAGCAACTGGATTACAATCAGAACGATCTGGCAGATCTGATCGGTCAGAAAAGGAGGGCCAGTAAGATATTAAACAGAAAACGAAAACTCTCGCTGGATATGAGGAAGTTAAGCGCCACATTGCGTATTCCTTCCGAAGTACTGATACAGGCCTATTAAGCAAGCATAATATCCGGGAATGAAAAAGGTCAGGGCTCTATTTTAACCGGTTTATTATCCTCATCAATGGCCACCAAAGTAAACAGGCCGCTGGCAGCCTGTTCCCTGAATGCTTCTTGCATCTTTTCAAGGTAAACGTTCACTTTTATTTTGATACTCGTATTGCCCGTTTCTTCAACGTTGCCGATGAACTCAACAAGCGATGCCGCAGGGATCGGCCTTGTAAATTCGATCTTATCAGCGCCCACAATAACAAAACTTTTCCTGCAAAACCTGGTAGCCGTCATAAAAGCCGTTTCCGTCATCATCATCATTACCTGTCCGCCAAACATTGTGTTGTGATGATTCGTGGTATCAGGAAATACAGTTTTAAAAACATGCGTTTCCGCCTGTTTCATTCTTTCTTCTCTTGTCATTTCACAAAACTCCTTATTTTAAACAGAATAATAGCGGGGGATACATAAAACTTTTTGCATGTGAAAAGCTTGCCGGTATGTATAGAGAGTTAAAAGCAAGAGTATATTTGTTAGTAATTATTACTGAGTATAATTTCCCCGGTCAGCCTGTGATTGTCTCAAAAAGTGTGTCAGGCTGAGCTTGTCGAAGACTAACGATTTGGGTATCAATATTTCGTCTCCCGATAGCCATCGGGACAATATAACAACCAAATTGACTTAGGAGACAGCCCCTCGGGGCTGAGATTCAACCACTACACTAGCCGTAGCCGTAAGCTCTTGCTTCCGAAATAGTATAGAAAATATATACACCCTTTTAAATGAATATCAGCACCCGTTCCGCAAAAGCGGTAACACCAACTTTTTTTCCACACCCGGCCGTTAAAATCTGTGTATAAAACGCTGTAGCAGCAACCGTTTCATGGTATATATTCGCCGTTGCAATAAAAGTTTTTCATCGTGAGATTAAAGAGTTTAGAAATAAAAGGTTTTAAAAGCTTTGCCGATAAAACCATTGTGAATTTTGATGACAATATTACCGGTATTGTAGGACCGAATGGCTGCGGTAAATCCAATATTGTGGATAGCATCCGCTGGGTAATTGGTGAGCAAAAGATCAGTGCGCTGCGTAGCGAAAACCTTGACAGCCTGGTATTTAACGGCTCCAAAACCCGTTCAGCCAGTGGCCTGGCCGAGGTAAGCCTTACTTTTGAAAATACCAAAAACCTGTTGCCTACCGAGTTCAATACCGTGCGTATCACCCGTAAATTTTATAAAAGCGGGGAAAGCGAATATCGTTTAAACGATGTGCAGTGCCGCCTGAAAGATATCCAGAATCTCTTTATGGATACCGGTATCAGCACCGATTCCTACGCCATTATTGCGCTGGACATGGTGGACGACCTCATCCGCGACAAAGACAACAGCCGCCGGAAAATGTTGGAGCAGGCTGCCGGTATTTCCATTTATAAAACAAGGAAAAAAGAAGCCAAACAAAAGTTGGATGCTACGGAGCTGGACCTCAACCGCATTGAAGACCTTCTTTTTGAAATTAACAACCAGTTAAAAGCTCTGGAAAGCCAGGCAAAAAAGGCTGAAAAGTATCATGAAATAAAGAGAGATTACCGGGAGATAAGCATAGAGTTAGCCAAAGCTGCATTGGAAGGATTTAATCTTACTTATAAAGATCTTACAGAACAGCAGGAAGCCGAAACCGATAAAGTAGTGAAGCTGGAAGCTGAGGTAGCTGCTGAAGAAGCAGCCCTTGAGCACGAAAAAACAGGGTTTATCGAAAAAGAACGTTCATTGCAAAGCATGCTGCATGCTTTCAACGAGCTGCAGCAAAAAGTGCGTACTAAAGAAGGCGATAAAAACCTTGCGGTGCAGCGTTTGCAGTACTTGAAAGAAAAAGAGGGCGGGTTACAGGAGTTTTTGGATAAATCAGGGGCGCAATTAAAAGGTATTGAGGAGAGCATCGCGTTCACCGGGCAGCAGGTAGCGGAAGAAGAAAAGGCTTACGAAGGACTTACCGAACAGTTGGAAAGCCTGAAAGCCGAAGCAGATGAAAAGCGTGGTATTTTAGATTCGAGGCGTAATGCGCTGGATGAAATGCGACTCGAAAACCAGCAGGTGCAGCGCAGCCAGTTTGAAGCAGAGAAGAAAGTAGCCGTGGCTGATACTTCTATACAAAACCTGCAGCGTGCTATTCAGCAGATAGAGCAGGAAGCAGAGCAACGTGCTGCAACTTTTGAAACACTGGATGCAGAAAGGGTACACAAAGAACAATTGCTGGAAGAGCAAAAGCAATCTTTAGAGCAGTTGCAGGCACACAACGAGCATACAAAGGAACAGATCTTATATACGCAGCAGATATTAGATAGCCTGCGCAACGAAATGGCGGAGGAAAGCCGCAAGCTGGACGCTAAAAAGAACGAGCATGATCTGCTGAAAAGTATGATCGACTCTATGGAAGGTTATCCTGACAGTGTTAAGTTTCTGCACCGGAATAAAGATTGGAATCACAATGCGCCTATCCTGTCAGATATTATTTATGTAAGGGAGGAATATCGCACTGCATTGGAAAATGTGCTGGAGCCCTACCTCAACTATTATGTGGTAAACAGTCTGCAGCAGGGGTTAGAAGCAGTACATCTGTTAGATAATAATAAAAAAGGGAAGGCTAATTTCTTCCTGTTGGATAAAATCGGTGAGGCGGTTGGTGCTTCATCAGGCCATACTTTAGAAAATGCAACGCCCGCTTTAAGTGTGGTGGAAGTGGATGAAAAATACAGCAACCTTGCCAAACACCTGCTGGGTAATGTTTTGATTGCAGAAGGGGAGGAGGCGCTGAATAATTCCAACGGCTTTACTGTTATTGAAAAGACCGGTCGCTATGTAAAAGGAAAGCATACGCTTACCGGCGGAAGTGTAGGGTTGATCGAAGGTAAAAAAATCGGACGCGCTAAAAACTTAGAGAAGCTGCAGGAGGATATCGCAGCACAGGATGCGGTAGTGCAGAACCTGCGGGCACAG
>DAOLFI010000322.1:0-4788 GCA_035326385.1 Niabella sp. | reverse complement strand
AGGACTTTTCGCTGCGTATCATTAAACAGGCTCCAATCCTTTGCTACTTTTTCCATCACGGCATCGTTTATTGTTTTGGAGTGCCAACTGATCTTATTCCTCAGTGTCAGATAAATATTTCCATTATGCTCCATATACTCCGGCACGGAAAGCATTGACTTTTCCATTGATTCGTAAATCCGGGAAACGCCTTCGTTGAGTTGCCGTACATATCCCATGTCTTCCAATACTCTTGCAACTCTGGGATTACGGGCAAATCGTTCTGATTTGATGTTACTGATCGTTACCTGTGCCGGCAAGGGGCCACTATTACTGATCTCAATCCGGTCATCAAAATGCTTAATATAAATTGCATTCCCCTGTACATTATAAGAGCGATGACATAGCGCATTGACAATACCTTCCAACCAGGCTTCCTCCGGGTATTCCGGCACTTTATTAAACCTGCCGGTTTCCATATCCAAAAAATAATAATCTTTAAACGATGTCTTCAAGAATGTTTTAATTTCCTCAATAAGGCGGGGAATATTGTTTTCAAAACGCTCATCTTTCACTACGTTATGACTGGTTCCGGCCAACGCTTCAGTGCCTTCGTATCGGATATAACGTACCGATGCAGATGGAATATATTTTTCGGGGTCCTGGGCAAATAATAATATTGCCGCATTTTTAAACCGGTATGCTCCGTCTGCTTTTTGTGCCAGATGGCGCTTTACCAGCAAGTCATAAACGTTTTCCTTGTAATTTAATTTTTGCCTGTACTCTTCGAGCAGCTTTTGGTCCAGATCATCTATGTCAAAATTCTTCTCTGTTTCTTCTTCAAATCTTCTGATTGACTTATCATATTCCAGTTTTTTAATTCTATCTCTATCCAACAGCCGGTTGGTATCCTGTACTCTTAAATATACATTTTCATTATCCTTACGACAAAATACCCGCTCCAAATCCTGCTCTACGTGATACAGGAATATTAATTTTCCATCTATATCTATTTCTTCAAGCTGAATATTGCAAGGGGGTTTAATAAAATCAAAAGCGAGTGTACGGTATGCGTTTAATTTATCCTCAATTGTATTTAAATCTTCAATTATGCCATCATTAGCAATACCAAAAGCCAGCGTGCCGCCATCAGCGTTAAGCATTCCAATAAGCTCCTCAGCTATTTTTGTTGGCTTAATATCTTTTTCACCCAACCCTTTTCGCTCGAAATATTGATTTTCAGGCTGCGTTTGCAGATACTCCTTAGTAATAATAGTGTTGGCTCTGGAAACCGGATTCTTCATCTTTGTATGTTGCTTATATCGGTAAAAATATTGCCTAACCGTAGCAAGTTAAATTAATTTTCTCTTTCCAAATTTATTACTAAACGCTGCTTTTGAAGATGTAAGGGTTTTAAGAAAAATAATATACAGAGTTGCCAGGTCTCTTGTCAACCTTGTATAGTTGACTAACTGATACCCATGTTTATACCCAAAAATATCCATAAATGCTGCTATTTTACGAGCATTTGTATGTTTTGGTGAGGGTGGCGTATAGCATGAGAACGCTATCCATAATTACTATCGCTATACTAAAACGTTCTTTTTCAAATAGAATTATTAGTTGTAATAGCCAGTGGCCTGATCTGACAGCAGGAATTAACTATTTTACGATATCGTCGAAAGACCGTGCAGGGGGTGGAGCGTTTCTTACAAGAAAAGGCTATTTTTGAAGTATATCAAAAAATAATTTCCCAGGCGTTTTTTGATGAGAGCATAGCTAATAATGCCTATAGATAATTTACAGGATCGGAATAATTTAAAAAACAGGAAACCTATAAAAGAAAAGCAGGGGAGCAAGTATATACCTTATGGAAATCGTTACATTAGGAGGAAAAGATGAACAGCTGTATCATTTGGTTGCCCATTTAGTAATGGACGAAGCCGTACTGGCTTACAACCTGAACTATCCCTATAAAACGTCCCCGGATTACAGATGGTATATCGGAACAGAGAACGGGAGCACTATTGGTTTTATTCCCGTAAAACTGGACGGGGATAAAGCGGTCATTAACAATTATTATATCGCAGACGATGACAGCGCAGTACTCACCGCCCTGGTAAAAGAGATCATTCAAACGCTCCGTTTTGATTTTGATATCGAAGCGGTGGTTCAGATAAGGCATGTTCCTGCTTTTGAAAAGTGTGGTTTCCCTACTATTCTTCATTGGAAAAGGTACGTGAAAATGAAAATGGATAAATTGAAACCGGAAGGAGATGAAGTTGCCCAAATCTAAAAACGAAGGACAAATGGGAAAGAACGTATATGAGCTGGCAATGTACCGTATCAGGTTAATCTTTAATGAATTTGATAATATCTATATCTCTTTCTCCGGCGGTAAGGACAGTGGCGTAATGTTGAACCTTTGTATAAAGTACATGAGGGAGAGCGGAATTAAAAAACGGATCGGCATTTTTCATCTTGA
This sequence comes from Niabella sp., assembly GCA_035326385.1. Classification (GTDB taxonomy): domain Bacteria; phylum Bacteroidota; class Bacteroidia; order Chitinophagales; family Chitinophagaceae; genus Niabella. Next base: position 2,324 of record DAOLFI010000322.1, on the reverse strand, counting down.
CTATGAAGTACAGTACGATAAAACAACGCAATATGTAGATCGTGTTTTAAAAGAAAACCCCGATATTATTGATGTGTACAGGGTTTGCGTACCGTTTAAAGTAACTACCTGCACGTCCATGCACCAAACCTTCTGGCGTCCGTGGGATGAAAAGCACAAAGACCTCTGGGTAAGAGAAAAACCGCAGGGGTGTTATACAAAAAGCGATTTCCCGTTTTATAACAGCGAACTGTGGGATTATGATTTCCAGATGCTCTTTGCCGAATGGTATCATCAGTTAAAGAAAGCCGGGAGAACCTGTTGCCTGGTAGGGATACGAACACAGGAAAGTTTTGACCGCTGGCGCACTATACACAGCAGCAGAAGGACCAGTTTATATAAAGGATGGAGATGGACGCATCGTATTACAGACAACGTATATAATGCTTACGTTATCCACGACTGGCTGACAACAGATATATGGATTGCCAATGGTCGCTTCGGATGGGACTACAACCGCTTATACGATCTTTATTACCAGGCCGGTGTGCCGCTTGAGAAACAACGTGTGGCCAGCCCGTTTATTTCTGCTGCCCAGGAAAGCTTATCACTTTACCGGGCCCTCGATCCTGATATGTGGGGAAGGATGGTATGCCGGGTAAATGGGGTCAATTTTACTGCGCTATATGGGCACACAAGTGCTGTGGGAAAAAATGCAGTTGCTTTGCCTGAAGGGTACACATGGGAGCGTTACATGCATTTTCTCTTACATACACTGCCTGAAAAAACAAAGAAGAATTACCTGCAAAAACTAACCGTAAGCATTGATTTCTGGCGATATAAAGGAGGATGTCTTACGGAAGAAACGATCGACAAGCTACGCGCTATCGGCATTGAAATTGAGGTTTCGGCAGGCTCGAATTATAAAACATCCAAACGTCCGGTAAGGATGGAATACCAGGATGATATCAATATCCCGGAGTTTAAGAACTTGCCTACCTTTAAGCGAATGTGCGTGTGTATTCTTAAGAATGACCATTTATGCAAATACATGGGATTCGCTCTTACAAAAAAGGAACAGGAGAATAAGCAGCGGACAATAGAGTTTTACAAAAAAATATATACATAAATCTCATGGAGGAATATACAAGTCCTGTTTACAACCTCATACCAGTATCTATGGAGAAGATCCGGGCAAATGCCTACAATCCTAATGTGGTAGCACCGCCGGAGCTGGAATTGCTGGAACTTTCCATCTGGGAAGATGGTTATACTATGCCCTGCGTTTGTTATTACCTTCCCGATATAGATATGTATGAACTTGTAGATGGATTTCACAGGTTTACGGTGATGAAAACTTCAAAGCGTATTTACGAGCGGGAGAAGGGACTGCTGCCTGTTGTTGTTATACAGAAAGACCTGTCCAACAGGATGGCTTCAACGATACGGCATAACCGCGCCCGTGGCACACACAATATAGAGCTCATGACCAATATCGTCGCAGAGCTTAAAAAATCCGGAATGACGGACGACTGGATCATGAAAAACATTGGAATGGACAAGGATGAATTGCTTCGGCTTAAACAGATCTCTGGATTAGCCGAATTGTTTGCCAATAAAGAGTTTAGTGTGCCTAAATAGTTGTACGCCTGTTGCTTGTTAATCGTTTTTCTTGATACACTATTGTTTTTCATAAAAATCAAAACAGTTTGACCCTAATGATTTTACGGGAGCTGACCAAAAAGTATTGTCAGCCTGAGGCACAAATAAAAGCATTGCATTTAAGTTCATCAGAATGACAACGCAAATGATAAAATCCGTGTCACGGTGGGCCTGTCTTAAGGACTCCTTCAGAGACGAACCGTATCTTTCAAACAGAAATGTCCTTCGTCAAGCTTAGGACGATGTTGATCTTAATTTATTTAAACTCCTTGTCATTAACAGCTTGTCGAAGGCTAACTGCTTAATTGTCCATATTTCTTCTCCCGATGCCTATCGGGACAATATGACAATCAAGGAACCTTTTTGGTCAGCCTCATGAGGGAATCTCCGCAGGGGTTTAGCATTGAACGGATGCCCATAGAAAAGTATGTCCGGAACATGTAGCAGGTGGCCTTCAGGAAGGGAGCATAAAGGATGTGTAACACAGCCAATATTGGAAAACCCGGCTGGTTTTAAGAAATTGAAATAAATTTGTTTATGGAACAAATATTAGAAAGGCCGGGAACCCTGGAGGAAGCTTTTTCGTTACTTGAAAAAGGTACATCAGTAGAAGTGAAAACAATGGACGCCATCCGTATTCTTCAAAGTACACAAAATGTAGCTTACAGGATCTATTTTAATAT
>DAOLFI010000321.1:0-4795 GCA_035326385.1 Niabella sp. | reverse complement strand
CCGGTAGCTATTGAAGAAATAGAAAAACATATTATAGAGATAGCGTTTGAAAAAGGCTTTGTTGCCAGGAAAGCGCCTAACGTAAGAACCGGCAAAAAGGTAGCGGTTATCGGTAGCGGCCCTTCGGGCCTTGCTGCTGCGGCACAGTTAAATTATGCGGGCCACACGGTTACTGTATTTGAGCGGGATGAACAACCGGGTGGTTTATTACGTTACGGTATTCCCGATTTTAAGCTGGAAAAATGGGTAATTGACCGCCGTATAGCTTTAATGCAGGAAGAGGGAGTTACTTTTAAATGTCATGCCAACGTAGGCAAAAATGTAAAAGTAAATGACCTGATGCGCCAGTATGACGCTATTGTTTTGGCCGGCGGCAGTACCGTTCCGCGTGATTTGCCTATAACCGGCAGGGAATATAAAGGAGTTCATTTTGCAATGGACTTCTTAAAGCAAAACAATAAACGCGTTGCCGGTAAAGACTTTTTAGCGAATCGTGATATCGAAAGCAATATACTGACTGAAGAGCTTCTGGCAACCGGTAAAAACGTAGTGGTAATAGGCGGCGGTGATACTGGCAGCGACTGTGTAGGCACCAGCAACCGCCATAAGGCAGCATCTGTAACACAGTTTGAGCTTTTACCTATGCCGCCCAAAGATAGAACAGATTTAATGCCCTGGCCCACTTATCCCATGCTGTTAAAAACCACTACCAGCCATGAAGAGGGGGCACAAAGGCATTGGAGCATTGCCACCAAAGAGTTTATTGGCGATGAGAACGGCAACCTGAAAGCCCTGAAAGTGGTGGACCTGCAATGGACTACTCCTGCGCCTGGGCAACCCGCTAAATTTACTGAAGTAGCCGGCAGTGAACGTGAATTACCCTGCGAATTAGCCCTGCTGGCAATGGGATTTGTTCATCCGTTACATACGGGAATGCTGGAAGAGTTAGGCGTAGAACTTGATAACAGGGGCAACGTGAAAGCTGCGGAATCTGGCTATAAAACCAATGTATCCAAAGTCTTTACGGCCGGTGATATGCGTCGTGGCCAAAGCCTTGTGGTATGGGCCATCAGCGAAGGCCGTGAGTGTGCCCGTAAAGTGGATGAGTACCTCATGGGAAGCTCTGCACTGGAAAGCAAAGAGAATTCTATACTGATGTCATTTCAGTAAAAAAAATAGTTAGTCATTGGTTAAGCGGCTTTTTAAAAGAAAGCCGCTTTTTATTTTAAAATTAGACTCCGGCGAGAAGTGTAGTAACCTCGGTGGAAAAATCTTCGGCACGTGCAGTTGCCGGAAAAGGGAGAGAGTGCTTAAGAGGCAAGAGATAGGTATCAGCATCTTGGGCTTGCTAATATCCACATGTATCACATGCTGCGCAGGCAGAAAGCTGATACAAAATGAACACTTTGGCTTGCTAAGTGTACTCGCCTTGCAACTTGCGTCTTGCTGTAATAAAGAAGCCGCCCGGAAGAGCGGCTTTGCTTTAAACAAAAAAACAATCAAAGACTTATTTTACTTCAACAACTTCATATACGGTCTGGCCGTCTTCACTCATCTCTTTATAATAAACATTGTTGGGAGAAACAAATAATTTTTTGCCGTTTACAGTTACCTGTTTGCTATCGCGTGGCAGCTGTTCCAACCGATCGCCCACCTGCGGCCTTACAGTGTAAGTATCATTTTTATCAGTAACCTGCTCGTTATTATTATCCTCATTTGAAATCTCAGGTGCATTGTCAGCGTTGTTATAGCTTTCATCAGGAATTCCATAATCATTTTCCTGTGTATTTAATTCGCCGTTCCTGCCAGCTATTATGTATACAGGTCTACCATTTGCATCTGCATCCTTATAATAGTAAGTACCATTTTTTTCGTAATAATATTTCCCGTCAATTTTTTGCAATTTTGCTCCTAACGGTAACCGGCTTACCTCACCTCCCAGAGGAGTTGCCACTATTTCAAATGTTCCATCCTGTCTTTCCCGAAGGTAAGTGTCGCCTTTCCGGTAGTAAATAATTCCATTGATCTCCACCTTCACTGATTCCTGGGGAATACTTCTTACAGTAGCTCCCGGAGGAGGTACCACTACACCAATATTTACTCCTACTCCAGGTCCCCAGCCATAACCCCACATTCTGGGACCATAAAATCCGCCCCACATACCACCAATGCCTACAGAGACCATCGGCCGCGAGCGATATACCGGGCGACCCCTATAAATACGACCCAGTTGAGCGTTAGCCTCCATTTCTGTCAGGAATAAAGCAGCAAAAAGTATTGCAGGTAACATAAATCGCTTCATTTTATGCTATTTTTTACAGGTGAGACGATTAGTTTGGTAAAAAAGATGCGTAAGGAGTGTTAAAAAAAGTTGGGAAGTCTGGAGTCTGGGGCCCGAAGTTGAATTTGGTTTAAGGTGGGCATAGTACACCTACATCGTACATTATATTATACTGGTTGCTGGTTACTTGGTTGTCTCCCGCTTTCGGACCTTCCCTACCTATTCAAAAATTGTGTACGTTTGGGGCCAATACAAATACTATTACTATGGCAAAAGAAAAGAGTACTAAAAAGAAAGAGACAAAGAAAGCTCCTGTAATAACTCCGGCATCGTTTGAGTTTTTAAAGGAATATATTAATAACGCTTCTCCGGTAGGCTTTGAAACATGGGGACAAAAGCTTTGGCTTAACTACCTGGCCCCTTATATTGATGAACAGTTTGTAGATCCTTATGGTACGGCAGTAGGTGTTATTAATCCCGGCCATCCCTTTAAAGTGGTAATTGAAGCGCATGCAGATGAGATCAGCTGGTTTGTGAATTATGTCACCGATAACGGTCTTATTTTCCTTAAAAGGAATGGGGGAGTAGATCACCAGATAGCTCCCGGCCTTCGTGTGAACGTGCATGGTAAAAAAGGGATTGTAAAAGGTGTGTTTGGATGGCCTGCTATACATACACGCATTGGAAAAGAAAATGAAACACAACCTAAGGTAGAAAATGTTTGTATTGACTGTGGTGTAAGGAGTAAAAAAGAAGTGGAAGCATTAGGCATACATATTGGCGCCGTGGTTACTTACCAGGATGGCTTTGACGAGCTGGCGAACGATTTTTATGTAGGACGTGCCTTTGACAACAGGGTAGGAGGTTTTATGATTGCAGAAGTAGCCCGTTTATTGAAAGAAGGCAAAAAGAAACTGCCTTATAGCCTTTACGTAGTGAACGCCGTTCAGGAAGAAATAGGACTTCGAGGTGCTGAAATGATTGCTCGGCGTATAAAACCCGATGTAGCTATCATTACTGATGTAACACACGATACCGGCCATTTTATGATCAATAAGAAGATTGAAGGCGATGTGGCCTGCAGCAAAGGTCCCTCTCTGGCCTATGGTCCGGCTATTCATAACAAGTTGCTGGCTTTTGTTGAAAAAGTGGCCGAAAACAATAAGATACCGGTGCAATGGCGGGCATTGAGCAGGAGTACAGGTACCGATACAGACTCCTTTGCTTATGCCAATGACGGATGCCCCTCGGTTTTAATTTCAATACCTTTACGGTATATGCATACCACGGTAGAGATGATCCATAAAGAAGATATAGAAAATACGATCCGCCTGATGCATGAAACACTGCTGCAGCTTACACCCAAAACAAATCTGAGCTATTTGTAAAATGTTGTATTAAAATATTTTTCAATTTGAAACCTGTCAAAGATTTTGGCAGGTTTTTTATTTTTTTCTATAAGCATTAGCTCAAAATGTTTAATAATCTTGAAGTATGTATCTGATGATCATTAGAAAATGATAAAAAATTGATGTTAATCAAGATATTTATATGTTAAAGCCTGGTTACAATTTGTTAATATAGCAATGGCAAATGTTAAATTTTAATGCTTTTCTTTGCTGCTTAAAATCATTTACATGCTAAAGAAAATTCTGTTTATAATGACCCTTACATTTTTGTTTGCGGGCATTACTTATGCGCAGGTAACTACCGGTAGCGCATCTGGTACTGTAAAAGGGCTCAATGATGAGGCCCTCATTGGAGCAACTGTTGAGTTGACGCATATTCCAACAGGAGCTAAATACAGGACTGTTACTAAAACCGGAGGGAATTTCTACATACAAAATATGAACCCGGGAGGGCCTTATATCCTGGAAGTATCCAATGTAGGTTATGAAAATTATAAACTGACTGATATTAATATTCCATTAGGAGAAGTGTATCAGGCTTCTGTAAGTTTAACCAACACATCACAGCAATTATCGGAAGTAGTTGTTTCTGCTATGGGCAACAGGAGAGTAGGCGCGGCTACTAATATATCACGGACACAAATTACTAACCTACCCAACATTAACCGTAGCTTAATTGATGCAACCAAGCTAACCCCACAAGCTAACGGAGGGAGTTTTTTAGGTATGAGTGGCCGCTATAATAATATCACGGTAGATGGCTCTGTATTCAATAATAACTTTGGTTTAGGATCAAATCCGTTACCGGGTGGTGCTTCTCAGCCCATTTCTATTGATGCGATTGATCAGATCCAGGTTAATCTGGCGCCTTATGATGTTCGTCAGGCCGGATTTACAGGTGCAGGAGTGAATGCGGTTACCCGCCGTGGTACCAACGAAATGTATGCTACGGTTTATGACTTTTACAGAAATCAGAGCTTTAACGGGAAAAAGGTTGACGGAACAAAACTGGATGATGCCTTAAAATCCTCATCGAATATTTTTGGTGCCAGCGTTGGCGGACCGATCATCAAAAACAAGTTGTTCTTCTTTTTAAATGGGGAAA
>DAOLFI010000320.1:0-4795 GCA_035326385.1 Niabella sp. | reverse complement strand
AACGCCCAATACATTCCTGGTCACAGAAAAAGAATATGGCGATTTTATTTTAGAATTTGAATTTAAAATAGATGATGGGCTGAACTCCGGTGTTCAGTTCAGAAGTTTGTCGCAGAAGAACTACAATAACGGTCGTGTGCATGGGTACCAGTTTGAAATTGATCCTGCGCCCCGTGCCTGGTCAGGAGGTATTTATGATGAAGCCCGCCGCGGATGGTTATATCCTCTTACAGAAAATCCCAAAGCACGTACTGCATTTAAAAACAATGCATGGAATACGGCCAGGATCGAAGCCATTGGGAAATCAATCCGTACCTGGGTTAACGATATTCCCTGTGCCAATCTCTGGGACGACAAAACATTAAAAGGCTTTATTGCTTTGCAGGTGCACTCTATTGCTAAAACTGAAGAAGCAGGTAAAACAGTAAGCTGGAGAAATATCAGAATATGTACAACCAATCCGCAGAACTATGTAAAGCATGAGGAGAACGAGGCTCCTGAAGTCAATGTAATACCTAATTCACTTTCCGGGAAGGAAGTAAAAGATGGCTGGAAGTTGCTGTGGGACGGCGCCACAACTGAAGGCTGGAGAGGCGCAAAACTCAACAGCTTCCCTGAAGAAGGATGGGTTATAGATGGAGGATTTCTTAAAGTTTTAAAAAGTAGTGGTGGTGAATCTACAAATGGAGGCGATATTGTTACCACAAAAAAGTACAAAAACTTTATCCTTAAAGCTGACTTTAAGATCACAGAGGGCGCCAATAGCGGGATAAAATATTTTGTAAACCCGGATCTGAATAAAGGCGAGGGCTCGGCCATTGGTTGTGAATTTCAAATCCTGGATGATGAAAAGCACCCCGATGCTAAGTTGGGAGTTAAAGGGAACAGAACTTTAGGATCATTATATGATCTCATTGCAGCGCCTTCCGATAAGCCTTTCCGGAAAAATGATTTTAATACAGCCATGGTAATAGTGAAGGGTAATGATATAGAGCATTGGTTAAACAATACAAAAATTGTAACCTATAGCCGTAATAATCAAATGTGGAATGCATTAGTGGCCTATAGCAAGTATAGAGACTGGCCGGATTTTGGAAATGCAGCATCGGGCAATATTCTTTTGCAGGACCATGGTGATGAGGTGTGGTTTAAGAATATTAAAATAAAGGAATTGGAATAGAGGTTGAAGTGGCTGCGATATAGGAGGCATCTTTCTCAATCTATTGCCTCCAGGCAATGCATAAATAGACAAAAGGTAATTTGTTCTATATCTATTTAATATGGTAATCAAATTTTTAAAGTTTTAGCATACTGAGACGGCGTTTGACCAAACTTTTCTTTAAAGCATTTTAAGAAATAGTTAGGATCCTGGAAACCTACACGGTAGGCCAATTCTGAAATGCGAAGGTCTTCCTGTTCAATGATCTGCAACGCTTTGTTTAATTTAAAGTTGCGGATGTATTGTGAAGGCGAAGAGCCTGTAAGGGCCTTCAGCTTTCTAAACAGGTGTACTCTGCTTAACCCAACAGCTTTTCCCAGGTCTTCCACACTGTAAGCGGCATCTTCCAGTTTAGCCTCAAGCTGTTGGTTAATATTATTCAAAAGACCTTCATCATATTTATTTAACCTGGCTTCGGGTTTGTTTGTCTGGATATCATTGCTTTTAAAATAATTGCGCCATCTTTCCCTTTGCTTCAGAAGATTATGGATGCGTAAGAAAAGCTCTTTAAAAACAAATGGTTTGGTCAAGTAATCATCAGCGCCCAGTTCCAGCCCCTCAATCTTAGACTCTTCCTCATGAATGGCAGTTAATAGCAATACAGGGATATGGGAAGTGAGGATATTTGATTTTACTTCGGCACAGAAGTCTTTGCCATTGATACCGGGTAGCATTACATCTGATATAACCAGGTCAATGTCATTGTCTTTTAGGAACTCGATACCCTCTTCAGCGCTTTCTCTTCCAAATACATTAAAGTGATCCCTGAGTTTTTCTGTGAGCATCAGCAGTACACTTGCATTATCTTCTATAATAAGGATGGATTCTTTGTTTTCAGCTTTTGTTTCATCTTCAGCGTGGTAAGGATCCTCTGCTAACGCTGATATAAAAAGCCCTGCAGGCACTGATATCTCATTTCCAGCGTCAGCTACCAGCTGATCAGATATTGCAATGTTGGGAAGCGTAACTTTAAATACAGAACCTTTACCCATTTCACTTTCAACATCAATGTCTCCGCTCATAAGGTCCTGAACAATGGCTTTAACCAGGGCAAGCCCTATGCCGCTGCCTGTTACATTGTTTTGATGCTCTCCTTTATAAAATCTGTCAAACACATAGGGTAGATCCTGCGGCTCAATCCCTATTCCACTGTCAGTTACTTCCAGCATAATGGTAACCGTATTATTGGCAGCTGGTATTGTGATCACATTTAATCTTACCGATCCGTTCGCCGGAGTGTATTTAAATGCATTGGATAAAAGATTCAGTAAAATTTTATCCATTTGTGTTTTATCAAGCAGCAAAGGTTTTTCTGTTGCTTTTTCTGTATTTACTGTCCATTGAATAGCTGAACTTTGAGCGATGGACTGGAAAGAATTGTGAATCACCGTTATCAGCTCTTTAATATAAACAGTGCTTAGGCTTAGTTTTTCCTTCTTTAATTCCAGCCTGTTTATTTCCAGCAACTGATTAACCAGCAGCAACAGGTTTTTACCATGATACTGCATGGAAAGTACCTTTCTTTTATCTTTTGGTGACAGGGCCGTATTTTCGATCAGCTCTTCGATAGGGCTGAGGATAAGTGTCAAAGGCGTTCTGATCTCATGACTGATATCATTAAAGTGTTTGAGCTTTAGCGCGTGCGCTTCATCAATTCTCTTTTGCTCCGCTTCCTTAAAAAGAATTTCCTGTTTCAGTTTTATTTTATTGATCTCATTTCTGCGAAGAAAATGAATGGATATCCCTGTAATTACCAGGTACAATAAAAATGCTTTCCATGAAAGCCAGAAAGGTGGGTGCTTTTTTATGGTTAGTGTGGCTGTATGGGTGCTCCAGATGCCATCATTATTGCTGGCCTGAACTTTAAAAGTGTAGGTACCTGCCGGAATTTTGGTGTACCGCGCTATGCCCCTGTAATCAGTGTATATCCAGTCTTCATCAAATCCTTCAAGTATATAACGAAAGCGATTGTTTTGCGGCATAATATAGTTAGAGCCGGCAAACTCAATCGTAAGCATTGTTTCGTTATTATTTATTTCAAGTTTACGTTTTTGATTATTTTTAAACAGGTCTGTTAATTGTGGCAGTGACCTGTTGTCTACTATTATATCTGTAATATAAATGGTAGGCTTATAACTGTTATTAAAAAGTTCTGCACTGTTAAACAAGGTCCAGGCATCTTTTCCGCCTGCAATAAAAACAGGATTGTTTTTGCCGGTATTTACGAATTGCCAGGCATTGACTTCTGCGAGTGGAAATCCGTTTTTGGTGTCGTAATTAAATACCTTTCTGTTGGCCGTAAGAAAGCTCAAACCGTTAAAAGTATATATCCAGAGCCCTCCTGATGGATCGGGCAATGTACTTAATACAATGTCATTTTTTAAATGATCGTTGGTAGTAATATGATCTGATATTTTAAATGACGGATCCAGGATATAGAGTCCGTTCCCGTTAGTACTTACAAAAATTTTGTTTTTGGCTGCTGCAACATGGTTTACGTCATGTATAGATGGAAGTATTTTTCGTATAGTGCCACCGTTAAAATTATCGAAGTAAATAAGCCCCGCGCTTTTAGTGGCTATCAAATAGCTCCGGTCTTTGATCTTCAGTAAATGCTTAACCGAGCCTTTACCTACAAATTGTATCAATTGTTTTAAAGCCGGGTATCCTGTAAGCTGCTGTTTCTGTTTATCAAATAAGTGTAATCCCCCGGCCCGGTCAGTGAGGAGCCAGAGCAAATGCTCGTTCTCAGGAATAATGGCATTAATTACCCCAACCTCCGGATATTGGTTTGGCGCCGTAACGTGCAATGGCTTTAATGGCACTTCCTTAAAAGTGTTATGTTGCTTTAGTAATAAACCGTTTCTTAAAGTGCCCAGCCAGAGGTAATCACTTGCCTCATCATAGTATAATGATTTTATAACCGGGTTCTGGCTTTTATAGCTTCCTGAAAGATGGATGGCCTTTGACGGTCCGGTGTAGTTTTGATATTCCAGCAGATATCCGTTTTCGGTAGCCACAAATGTTTTGCCTGAAGCTGCAATCGCAAAAGCGCTTACCATGCCTTTTGCTGTTGCCGAATCATTCAGTTTCAGCGGGATGGTTTTAAATCTCGAAAAATAGTCATCATACAATAAAGCTCCGTTGTGATAAGATCCCATCCATACCGATCCGTTTTTATCTACCAGTAATGACCGTATAGAAATATCTTTCACTTCTGTAGTGATATGCACCGGTGTTAAATGGGTTATTGCTTCATTCCGGGGATCTATTTTAGCAAGTCCCTGGAATCCTCCGATCCAAATCTCGCCGTTTTTACTCAATGCGAGCGTTCTGATATTATTGATTTTAAAACCAGCAGTATTACCCGATACCCATGTTCTTAAAATATTTCCCTCGGGGTCACATTCCAGCAGGCCCTTTCCGTAAGTGGCAATATAAGCCTTTCCGTTTGGATGAAACAGGATGTCTTCTATCCTTACATCCGCATACTCAGTATGCCGTTCAGCAAATACTTTTGAGATTTTTTTTGTTTTATTATCATCATATATAAACTTTTTTGTATATGATACACAT
>DAOLFI010000319.1:0-4856 GCA_035326385.1 Niabella sp. | reverse complement strand
AGCCCAGTTCATAAAGGCTTTGGAAGATAGTGATATTAAAACCCTGAGTTCATTGACTGCTCCTAAATTAACCTATGGTCACTCCAGCGGTAAAATTGAGAATAAAGAGCAGTTTTTGCAAACCTTTAAGTCAGGAGCCTCTGATTTTGTAAAGATCAATATTACGGACCAGACTATTGATATTGCGGGAACAACTGCCATTGTACGTCATTTGTTTGATGCAGATACCAACGACAATAATAAGCCGGGGCATGTTACTTTAAAGATCATGACGGTTTGGCAAAAGCAGGGCAATAAATGGGTACTGCTGGCCAGGCAGGCTGTTAGGCCCCCGGTGCAATAGCAATAATCAATATTCAGAGATAGCTGCAGTAGCTGAAAGCATAAGGCTTAAAACTTTTAGCTTTCGGCAAATGAAGTCGGTTATACTTACAATTGCTGTAATATCACCAGTCCTTTCCCACACTGCCACCAAACTGTGTTTTCTTATTTGACATTTTGCTTTGCGTATTTCTTTCCTTCTGCTCCAGCCGGTCTAACTGTTGCTGTGCCTGGTTTTTATTCAGTTTAGATTGTGAGGGCTGAGGCTTTTCTTCGCCACCGCCACCGCCGCTCTTTTTTAGTTCAGATAAAGCTTTTTGTAAGTTCTCTCTGGCATTATTATCCTGGCTGTTCAATCGCAATGCATTCTTATATTCTTCAATACTTTCCGCTATTTTATTTTGATTACTATACACAACGCCCGTATTGTAGTAAGCTCCTGATCTTAATGCAGCACCTGCTGTAGCAGATGAGCTAACCTTTTTGTAAACCTCCGCTGCTTCATCCAGCTTTTTTTGTTTGTATAAAGCAGTGCCTTTATTCAGAAGCGCTGTGTACTTATATTTTTCTTCAGTAACCTTATCATAGATTTTTACAGCTTCGCTCAGTTGCCCTTTTTTAAAAAACGCATTACCTTCTTTTATAAAGCTTTGCTGGCTCTGTGCCAGGGAAAACAAAACAACGACTGAAAATAATATCGTTAAAAAAAACTTCATAACATTTCTTAACTTTTAAACCGGTTAATTCCAAGGCGTGAAGCTTTTAGCCTTTTGCTTTCATCTCGTACATCATATACTGTACATCGTACATTTTACATGCAGGTTACTTGTTACCGATTATTTAAGTATAGAGTTTCTGTACTATTTGGTCTACAGTCCATTATCGACCTTGTTAACCTTTAAACCACCGTTAACTTTCTTAAACAACTTTTCAACCCTGTTATCTGTCACCCTTCCTCCCTTCCGGCAATAACTGTTCCCAAATAAGTAACAGCAGCGTAAGGGCCACAAAAACCCAGAAATAATACGAAAAGCTCATGAGATTCATGTCGCCGGTTACTTTTTTATCTATCTGCGACAGGTTAGCGGTGATCTGCTTTACAGCATCATCACTGTTTTGCAGATGCACGTAAATACCACGAGTGTTAGCCGCTATTTGCTTCAGCTCCTGTTCATTCAGCTTTGAAATAATTTCGATGCCGGTTTCCTTATCTATTTTATTACCGCTGGTAGAGTCATCAGGGATAAAGCTGCCGGTGGGAGAGCCAATCCCTACTGTATTTACCATCAATCCACGTTTGGATAATTCTTTTGATAAGTCAATAGCTTCTTCATCGTGGTCTTCTCCGTCAGAAATTAAAACAACCGCCCTGTATTTGGCATCACGTTCACCAAAAGCATTCAGACTTTCCTGTAAAGCATCGCTTATAACGGTACCTTTCATAGGTACAGCATCCGGAGAGGCTTCATTTACGAACATTTGCGCGGCGCCATGATCGGAGCTAAGCGGCATTTGCACATACGCTTTACCTGCAAAAAGAACCAGGCCTACACGGCTGTCGGGCAGGGCATCCATCAGTTTGCTGATAAGCTGTTTGGCTCTTTGCAGGCGATTGGGCGGAACATCTTCGGCCAGCATGCTCCTGCTCACATCCAGGGCAAATACCACATCTATCCCTTTACGAACAATACCATCACTGCCACCGGGTTTACGTAAATTCATCAGGGCTAAAACACCCATTACAAAAGCCAGGCAAACCAGGATAAACTTTGCCGTAAAACGGCGCTGACTAAACCTGCGCAACATGGCTTTTACCAGCGAGGGGTTACCCATTTTCCCTGCTGTACGCTTTTTCCATTTGTTTACACCAACGAACAGCAGCAAAAAAAGGAGGAGTGCTGCAAACAGCCACGCAAAAAACTCATATTGAAACTGGAAGGAGGTCATGGTTTGTTACCGGTTTCAGGTTACTGGATACTGGTTACTGGATATTTAAAATTCAATATTTTACATTTAATATTTAACATTCCTTTCTCTACATCTGTCCCTCAAAGAAACCGTATTCCTTCAAAATATCCTTAAGTATTTTAAGTCTTACAGTACTCATGTCATAATCCGGGTTAGACGATTCAATATTTAAAACGAAAAAATAGGGGTGTTTATTTTCCTCAATCCATCCCACTACCCATCCCAGAGCATGGCGTTTATCAGTTATGCCCCAGCCCGTTTTATAAGCCAGCTTATAGTTGGAATTATCTTCAAATAACATGGCATGCTTTACCTTCTGCTGGTATATTTTAAAAAAAGGCAGCTCATCAAAGTACAATTGCTTCACCACGCCAAGATTCTGATCAGGAGTTAATTTAAGTGAGTTGTCTAACCAGAAACTGTCAATTTTTGAAATTTTATACGGTTTTTTATCTTTACCGGCTCCATATTTAAGGGAATCCAGCCAAAACTGCATCGTATCTTTTCCGATCCGGCGGGCCACTTCCTGGTAATAAGGAACCGATGACGCACGGAAAGCCTCGTACATATTCAGATCTTTATTCCATGCTTCCACAGAACGCTGAACACCATCCCAGGGAATAACCATACTGTCGCTTGAAATGCTGCCGGTTTGCAGGCCAATCAGCGAATTGATGATCTTAAAAGTAGAAGCCGGCAAATAGGTGCTATCCCTGTAACGTTTAAGGTTGTAAATGGTAAAGTCGCCTGTGCCATTGTTAAACAGCGCAAAGCACCCGTCTACATTATTTTCATCAAAGTACTTTTTAGGACTATCATCCTCTTTCACATTGTTTTGGGTACAGGATGCCATAGTTCCCGCTATTGTAAAGAGCAGCAATAGCCTTATCATGTTATTCTTTATCATACGTACTGCAAAAATAGGCGTAGTATTGGTTGGGGTGGTGTTTTTGATATTTTTTAACGGAGAACTGGCACATAGATTGTAATTAATTTATATATAGGTTATTATGACCGAGACATTATTCTCATACGATCCCTTAAACGAATACCGGTTAATACTGGATCTGCCCGCCGATGTTAAAAAAAAGGTGGCAGAGGTAAAGACTGCGTTTGACCTGGAACACAAGGGAATAGTAATAGCAGGCGGACAGCCATTCGTATACCTGACTGCATTTTCGCAAAATGAATCTCTTGAACAGGATATGACCGATGCGCTTTACAAAATAGCATTAGGGTTCATGCCTTTTAAAGTACATCTTAAGAATTTTAGCCAGGCTGACCATAATGAAATATTTATGCCATTTGAAGACGCAAAACCTGTTGAACTGCTGATACAACAGTTAAAAAGCGCTGACCCGCTTTTCAAAAATGCAAAGTACAATGAGCTGCCAAGAGTTTCCATTGCCAGAGGGTTACAGCCCTTCCTGTTTAATAAAAGCTGGAAGGTTTTTGAGCACCGCCGCTTTTCTGCCACATTTATTGCAGAAGGGATGCTATTGCTGAAACGCATGGAAGGGTTTAGCAGCTGGCAGATATTAAAGCGTCTAGGGTTTGAGAATATGCTAGTAAGTTAACAGGTTGCCGGTTCCGATAAATGATCTGCTATAATGGTTGCACCGCTTTTCAAATTTTGTTAATAATTATGATGAAATGCCTTAAAGCCTAAAGTTTTGTAAACAGGTATGCAACGGCTCCTTTATTAGCATCTTAAGACCAAATTATTATTCATTTTAAAAAACCTTATTTTATGAAACAGTTATTTATGGCTTTGGCAGTGATGTTTTCGATTAGTTCTTTTGCTCAAACGGGTGAAAAGAATTTCATTGACAAAAACTATATTGAAGTAACCGGCAAAGCCGAAATGGAATTTACCCCTGACAAAATTTACATACAGGTATTGCTGACCGAAAAAGACAGTAAAAACAAAAATGCGATCCCTGAACAGGAGCGGCAGATGCTGCAAAAACTGCAAAGCTTAGGCATTGATACTAAAAAAGACGTGATGATAAAAGACCTGACCAGCAATTTAAAAACAGGCTTTTTATCAAAAGATGTATTACTGAGCAAGCAGTACCAGGTAATAGTTAAAGATGGCAAAACCGCCGGGCAGGTATTTTTAGCACTGGAAGAAATTGGTATTTCCAATGCTTCTATTGAAAAGCTGGAAAGCAGTAAAATAGAAGAATACCGGCAGGAAGTAAAAATAAAAGCCATTAAAGCCGCAAAAGAAAAAGCACAGCTGCTTTGTAACGCAGTAGATCAGAAAGCGGGCAAGGCACTTTTTATCCAGGAACAAAATGTATATGCAAGGCCGGTATATGCCAATACCGTCATGTTTGAAGCAAAAGCACAGGGAATGGCTGATGCGGCCGACCTGAACTTCGAGAACCTGAAAGTAGAAGCCACTGTTTTGTGCAGGTTTGAGATCTTGTAACCTGCCTTAACGAGATCTTGTAACCTGCCTTAAAAGGAAAAGTGGCTGTCAAAAGTCAATTTGTTGTCATATTGAGCACAAATAAAAGCATTGCATTTAAGTTCATTAGAATGACAAAGCAAATGATAAA
>DAOLFI010000318.1:0-4859 GCA_035326385.1 Niabella sp. | reverse complement strand
GGCATTTCCTGTTCAAGCAACGAGTAGGAAAAATACCTGTCAAAGTACAAGTAGGAACAAACAAGTCTTTGGCGGTCCCGCAACTCTGCAGATTTGTAAGTTCTTTCTTGAGGATCCACCCAAACAAAATCAGGGAATAATCTGATAGTTAGCGACCGGAGAGCAGTTTGAGTTTTTTCTTCCATTTTATCTAATAACTCATCTGTTAATCTGATTGCTTTGCTGTTGTCTAAAAATGGATTTTCTTTTTCTTGATAATCGGATAAAAATATTGAACGATTATTTTTAATGAAATTATAATAATTCAGGTTGCTAACTTTAAATGCTTCCAATATCAATAGGTCGGGAATATGAATATTCTCATACAACATTGGAATGGCAGCATTAATTGCATTAGCATATCTAATAATTTGCCTTGGAGTCGGAAGAAGGTCCAATAAGCCATCTGCAATGAGTTCAAGCATTGTGTCCTCCTCGTTCTCAAATTGTATATTAAATCGCCTAGATATTTCAAAAACGGTAACTTTTAAAAATTTTATTAAGTCAGACTCATGTGCTTTAGGAATACTGAGCGGAATTTGAACCATTTTCTCAATAAAATGATAACCTGATTCTGGAACTTTGCCTCCGTATTTTGGAGCTAACATATGAGCTATGATTCTGGGATCAAATGCAAGAATATAAGTAGTTCTCGGGAAATCCGCCAGCAGTTTAACTAACCGGAAAATAGTGGCTGCTTCTTCACTGTTTAGCCGATCAATATCGTCAATATAAATAACAATACTGACACGGGAATCTATGATAAAATCTGTAACACGCTTTTTTGCTGCTTCTACACTAAGATCCTTTTTTCCTTTGATCAGTTTTAAAAATCCCTGCCATAATTTCACAAAAATGTTTCCATAAGGCACTAATTCAAGAAAACCTAAGGCATCACCATAATCTCCTATCAGCTTCCGTATACGCTCTTTTGGAGTTGACAGTTTTTGTCCCAGGCCTGCGGCGAGTAGTTTGAAAAAAGCGATAAGCAGGCTTTCATCATCCTTCATGTACCATGGGTTAAAATGGATTTGGACAGTTTCTTCGGGAACATACAGTTTAACAAGATTGATTAACGAAGATTTTCCCTCACCCCACCTGCCATAAAGCCCAATCACAGTGCTGATTGATGTTTTTGCAGTGCAAAAACCGGCTATCTGCTTAGCAAAAGCAGTTCTATGAAATTTATCCTCATTACTTGAGCTGATAGGCAAATCGGTATTTAGTGTGGTTCTAAGAGCACTAACCTCAGTTGCTGATGGTTGAATTGATACAGACATTTCTGATACGAATTTACTTGCTTAAATATTTATTGAAAGTAACAACTTTCTCATAACAGCATAGTTTTTTTTGCGCCTCTGAAAACCTATCTATTTCAAAATCATCCATTTAATATACTAATCATGGATTATTGTTTTACTAAAGCGGCAGGACCTACTAAGATCATTTTCACTAATTTCACGCGTTGAGACGGGGAGAACCACTGTCTTTAACGATAGGATGGCTTAATATAAATCAAATATGTTGGGGGGCTTAACTTTATTATTCTTTGCTGGTTTATTGGCTGGCGCTATGAATGCTGTAGCCGGAGGAGGTTCATTTATTACCTTTCCTGCTCTTTTGTATGCAGGTGTTCCGCCTGTTACGGCTAATGCTTCCAGCACCGTGGCGCTTTTCCCGGGAAGTATGGCGGGGGCCTGGGAATATCGAAAATATCTTCAACCATTCCCAGGGGTGTCCTTTATCTCTATGATCATCTGCACTTTTTTAGGAGGCTGCGCAGGCGCGCTGTTATTGCTGTACACTCCTTCCACAAGCTTTAATCAGTTGGTACCCTGGCTGCTGTTAACCGGCACACTTTCTTTTGCATTTGGCAAGAGAGCAGGCAACTGGCTCAGCCAAAGGGTCCGGATCGGAAGCGCTTTGGTTTTGGTCAGCCAGTTTTTCTTAGGTATTTATGGGGGTTATTTTGGCGGAGCAGTAGGGATTATGATGATGGCGGTATGGAGCCTGTTTGGGATGAGTGATATAAAAGTGGTGAATGCTAATAAAAATCTTTTCGTGGGTATTGCCAACGCTATAGCGGTAATCATCTTCATCCTTGCAGGGAAAGTAGCCTGGTTGGAAACGGGAACTATGCTAGTAGCCACCATTATCGGTGCTTACCTGGGAGCGCATTATACCAAAGGCATGAACCCGGTGAAGCTGCGCCAGGGGATTGTTATCTTCAATTTCGTTATTACTGCAATTTTCTTCATTAAGGTATACTTTTAAAAAGTGTTTGGGTTGGATATTACTGCTCATTTAGCGCGTACAGGGCTTTTGCATGTTCTGCCAACTGTCTTACATTATTCAATGCAACACCCTTGACCGGTTTTAACAGCTTCCAGCCATCACCGTCTTTTTGCAGGATCAATACTTCCTCTTTATTGTTGGATATCACATACAGATCGGGCCCGTTATCGGAATGGTAAAGGTCAAAGTGAAAGGTGGTTTTACCTATCTTTTTTTCATCAGAGATCACTTCCCGTTCGGCTTCGGTCTCCGGGGTTAAATCATCCTGTTTAGGTTTAGCCTGTCCCTTACGTTTCCTAGGATAACTTAACTTAACAGTGCTGGGATCGTAGTCGGGTACCATCAGGCTGATGCTCCTGCTGAGATCTTCACTAAAGATATCTTCTTCGACCGCAAATTTATCTTTAAATTTTTGCAGCACAGTGCCGCCTGAAGTTTGCTTAATGATAAAACGGCCTTTAAGTCGATTGCCGTCTAAAATAAACGAAAAAGATTTTGCTTTCACACCTTGCTTCACCTTCTTTTCTATAGCTGCTTTATCATCTCCTTTATTAACGGTATAGGTACCCTGATCGTAAATTTGTTTTGTAGGCATTTTCGCAGGTAAGATGGCCTTTAGGCTCTTTATTTTGCGTGCAAAGCGGTTGTCCTGCGTTGGCGGGTAATTGCTCCACCAAACATAATAGTTATTTCCAACCTCCAGGCAAATATGAAAAATCTTTGGGTCAGGCTGGTAAACGATAAATTTTGGTAGGTCTTTATTATTTTTCAAAATATCTCACACTATTTGATGACTTTTAGTAGTGCAATAACTATTCCATACGATAGTAACCTCAGCCCAGGTTGTAGTGGTTAAATATTTCCTTTGTAATGAGCCGGCAATTCCACGCCAGTTCATCCAGCCTGCAATATTTTATGGCTAACACTTCGTTGGGTGCTGCACTAAGGTTTACCAGGCTAAGCCGCAGGGGCAGTGCTAAACCGATGTCTGCTATTCCGCTAAGTCGTTCAAACAACTCTTCAGCGTCTTGCCTGCCACCACCCAAAGTGAAACGGCAATATTCAATATAGCCGTTATATACTTTCATGTCAACGGTAATAGCTAGTATATCAGTCATAAAGTCAGCTTTAAAGTAAAAAAGGCCCGTTTGAAGCGGGCCCAGGAAATTTGAATTAGCCAATTTCAATCAACCTCGGAGCTTTCTTTTTGGCCTGTTCTAACTTGGGTATGGTCAGATGCAGCAGCCCATTCTCATATTTGGCTGCTATTTTACTGTCATCTACCACATCCCTGGGAAGGACAAAACTTCTTTGAAAGGATTGGTAGCTAAACTCCCTGCGGCTGTAACCTTCCTCCTTCTTTTCCTCGCTCCTTTGCTTTTGCGAAGCGATCGTGAGGGTGTTGCCTTCCAGTGAAATCTTAAAGTCTTTCTTTTCCATTCCCGGCGCCGCCATTTCTACCTCGAAGCTACCAGCCGTCTCTTTGATATTCACCGATGGTACCGTGGTACTGGTTGATGAAAAATTGCTGTTGTTCCAGTTAAAAAGTTCCCGGCTGAACAAGTCATCAAACAACGTTGGGAAGGATGGAAAATTGACATTACTCTTAATAAGTGACATAATAAACCTCCTGTTTTTTTAATTGGACAATAATTTAATTACCAGCAGCCGTGCTGCTTTATTGTGTAATTAACAAATGAAATACCAAGAGAAAGCTGACTGATTTTTTTTCAGCTTTTCTGTCTTTTTTTCAAGTTTACAGAGCGGCAAAACAGCAAGGAACTAAAGGTATCCTATTGAATATCAAAAAGAAACGGGAAAGTAATTTTTAGTTACGGGAAACTGAAAAAATTTCAGTTTTGGGTGAGATCTTTGGCTCGGGCCTGACGCTAAATAACTTAGTATATTTGATACCCATTAACACAAAATTATTTATGTCGGGGCTTTTACAATTTTATTCAACCGCATCTGAGATGCTAAAGCACGACTTTGATAACCTGCCTCAAACTCCCGGCGTTTATTACTTCCACAACGATAATGGAGATGCTTTTTATGTGGGTAAAGCGATAAATTTAAAGAAGCGGGTGATACAACATTTTAAGCAGCACCATACAAGCCTCAAGCGTCAGAATGCGATCAAAGATATTTGTTCCATTAGCTACGAAGCCTGTGGCACCGAGCTGATGGCGTTCATACTGGAAGCCCTGGAAATTAAGAGAATTTATCCCCGGTATAACCAGGCCTTAAAAAAGTATGAGCCGAAATTCGGACTGACGGTCCAGGAGGACCTGCACGGTTATACCAGATTGAAGATTTCCGGGACTGGGAAGACAGATCGGCCCATCCAGGTTTTTACCACACGCCAGGGAGCCGTCAATAAAGTTACGGAGCTTACCAGGCGCTTTGGTTTGTGTGCTGATTTATGCGGCCTGAAGCGCTGTGAGCTATGCACCTTTATTGATAAGAAAAATAATCTGCTTTGCTCAGCCAACCTGCCTGCTGAAATTTATAACGAAAAAGTAGCA
>DAOLFI010000317.1:0-4866 GCA_035326385.1 Niabella sp. | reverse complement strand
CGCAAAACTTTTAGCATAGCTAAAAATAAAAGCAAAAAACAGAACTAAACATTTCTTCATGTGAGATATTTTAGTTAAACAATAAACGCAGAAAACTAATTTTTATTTTACTGCGCCTTTAATAACATTATTTTACTTACATGCAAAATACGGGTGCAAAGGTAGCACTAAAAAGGCAAAAAGATAGGTAATGTAACTGTCAATATGACTTGTAAATAATATAACTATTTAATTATCAATATGTCTATATAACAAAAATTTATGTAAGGCAAAAAATCAGGCATTTAAATCTCAAAAGCCCTATCATCAGACAATTATCCCCTCCAGGTCATAATCATAAGCTTTTTCGATCCGCACATTATAAAACTCCCCTATTTTTAACTTTTGATCGCTGGTAATAATAACCTCGTTATCTACTTCCACACTATCAAATTCTGTACGGCCAATGTAGCGGCCCGCCTCTTTTTTATCTATGATGGTTTTAAAGACCTTACCAATTTTCTCCTGGTTCAGCTCGTAAGAAATTTCCTGCTGATGCTCCATAATTTCCTGTGCACGTTTTTCTTTCTCCTCCTGCGGCACATCATCTTCAAAAATATAAGCGCCGGTATTTTCTTCATGCGAATAGGTAAACACTCCTACCCTGTCGAAACGGTGCTTATCTAAAAAACGTTTCAGCGCTTCAACATCCTCTTGCGTTTCGCCGGGAAAGCCTGCAATTAAAGTAGTACGCAGACAAATACCCGGCACTTTTTCCCGGATAGTTGCTATCAGATCGTCCATTTCTGCCTGTGTGATCTGCCGCTTCATTGCATTCAGCATACGGTCTGAAGCATGTTGCAGGGGTATATCTAGGTAATTGCAGATATTATCACGCTCACGTATTACATCCAGAATCTCCAAAGGAAATTTGGTGGGATAAGCATAGTGCAGCCGTATCCATTCCAGTCCTTTTACATCTGCAAGGCGATGCAAAAGCTCCGGCAACATGCGCTTTTTGTAAATATCCAGGCCATAGTAAGTCAGCTCCTGGGCAATCAGCATCACTTCCTTAACGCCCATACGCACCAGCTTTTCGGCTTCCGTTACCAGCTCTTCTATAGGCTTGCTTATATGCTTGCCGCGCATCAGCGGGATGGCACAAAAGGTACAGGTACGGTTACATCCTTCTGAAATTTTTAAATAGGCATAATGTTTTGGAGTAGCCAATAAGCGCTCTCCTACCAGCTCACTCTTATAATCTGCTTCAAACTGCTTTAACACAGCCGGCAGCTCCATGGTACCGAAAAAAGCATCCACTTCAGGGATCTCTTCCTCAAGATTATTTTTATATCGTTCGCTGAGACAGCCGGTAACATATACCTTATCAAGCTTACCACGTCTCTTTAACTCTACCTGTTCTAAAATCGTATTAATGCTTTCTTCTTTGGCCTTATCAATGAAGCCACAGGTATTTACCACCACTATATTGTGATCACGCTTCCTGTTTTCGTGCACCACATCAATATCATTAGCACGCAGCTGGCCGCTTAGCACCTCGCTGTCTACCATGTTCTTGCTGCATCCCAGCGTGATGATGTTTACTTTATCCTTTTTGAGTGTTCTTACTTTCACGTACTATTTTAAAAATGAAGCCGCAAAGATAGCTTATCCTTTTCAGTACGCAATTTTCATACAACAACAGATTTTTATCCTATTTTGAGGCTTTAAAACGACCAGGTGAAAACGTTACAGGTTAAACATTTAGTAAAAAGATACGGTAATCATGAAGTTTTGAATATTCCTGCTCTTGAGCTCAGGCAGGGTAACTACTGGATCAAAGGCCCCAACGGAAGCGGTAAATCTACTTTTCTAAAAGTATTGGCTGGCCTGATACCTTTCACAGGCAATATTATTCTTAATGGACAAATATCAATACATAAAGCACCGGTAGCGTACAGGATGGCTATCAGTCATGCCCCTGCCGAGCCGGCCTATCCCTCATTTTTAAGCGGGCAGGAGCTGGTGAATTTCTATTTAAAAGTAAAAAATGGCACTCTCAAACAGGTAAATGAAATAAAAAGTATCCTCGGTATTGATCATTACCTGGATAACCCTACAGGCAGCTATTCGAGCGGCATGCTGAAAAAGCTGTCATTACTGCTGGCTTTTACAGGCAACTCAGAATGGATATTGCTGGACGAGCCTTTTACAACGCTGGATACAGCTACTCAAAACGCCTTACAGCATCTCATCTATTCAACAAAAAACAAGGGATTTATATTCACCTCGCATCACGATATTTCACCGGCAGATATTTCTTTATCCGGGATTTATCATGTACAGAATAACACCATCGTCATTGAGCCCGGTAAATAATATATTGTACAGGTCGGTGGTAACGCCTTTTTACAGGCAGATCGCGGGCGCTTTTTATTTTCTTTTCTTTCTGCTGTTCGGCATACAGCGCAGCCCTAAAGACGCCCTGGAAACGCATTATTATATTATTATCAGCATTATAGAAAACAGACAGGCTTTTGTTATATATGCGGTTGTATGTATCTTATATTTTGTTAAATGTACAAGCTTTTATGCCAACCGCGTAACAAAAAGTGAGTATCATTTTCTGCAAGAGTTAAATGGCCTTCCCACCACAAAACGGCTCACAGGCTTTGCTTTTACAGGACTTTTACTATTGCTGCCTGTCATTATTTATACCCTGCTCATTATAATCATGGGAGCAAGTGCTGGTAAACTGACAGGCTTATATACTCCTGTGTGTCTTATGATATCATTAATTATTATCACCACTTTTTCTCTGAATTACTTAAATAATAAAGCAGGATCATTATCCGGCAACACATTTTTCAGATTTAAGCGGCAACCTGCTACATTATGGTGGTTCTTCCTGAAATATATGCTCCGCGAACAGTTCCTGGGGCTTGTTATTATCAAGCTCATCAGCTTTTGCTGCGTTTATTTTTTTGTCATTAAAGACGACTCTGTGTTTGAAAGCAGGATGATGTGGCTGATACTAACGCTTTGCCTTACGGCACACAGCGTTATTATCTACAAAAATTTTTATTTTATCGAAAACAAACTGAGTTTTTACAGGGCACTTCCTTTAAAACCATTCGCCATTCTTGCATCGTTGTTTTGCTGCTATGCTATTTTATTGATACCTGAATATTGGGCATTACGTGCACTGGCCGCTTTACACGGTAATATTTATGAGTATTGCTGCATTCTCATTGCTGCACCGGCTATTCTTACATTATTGCATGTGCTGCTCTATACCGATGATTTAAAAATGGACGGCTATTTATCGCTGGTTTTCCTGGTATGGATGCTGTTCTTCTTTGCAGGATTTACGCAAACAAAATGGCTAATACCGGCAATAGCCCTGTTTGGACTTATCATTGTTTTTTACACTTCTTTCAGAAGCTTTGAAAAAGCAGCCGGTAAAAAAAAGGATGCCTAAAACTTTTCATTTTTGTATATATCACCACTTCGCGGTTAACAAAGATGTAAACAGGAGTATTTTATAATCTTTTCACCACTCCGTGGTTCATTTTAAGTATTAGACGGTCTGAGCCAGGTAGGAATTTCATAATGGTTTAATTGCTCGGGTTTTCCGGTGCCTGTTCGGGGGTGTTCCTTCAACTCTTCCAAAAGTAAATCCAACTTTTTCAACAGCTTTTTATTTCCGGACTGTTCAATTCTTCCTATGTCTCTATAGGCATGGGTAGAAAAATTTATCTTATAACGCACAAGATACTTCCGAAAATTTTTTGTCTCAATTCGGGCGTATACTCTACTACGTTCCCCTCTTCCGCTTGTTTTATAGAGCTGTCTATTTTCGCATAAAACTCCTCCTCGGTCATCAGCGTATCGTTTTGCTTTTCCGTTTTGAAGCGGATTTTCATTTCTTATAAAAACGTCTTGACCGCAGAAAATTGCTTTTTATTTTAGGCATGATAACGATATTTTCCATAATCCTTATTTTTTCTGTTAAACATCTTAATAAAGATATGAATACAATTACTCCTGTTTCAGGCTGAATAAGCTATCCACAAACTCATGCTTATCAAATACCAGGAGGTCTTCGGCCTTCTCTCCTACGCCGATAAATTTCACCGGTATTTTGAACTGATCAGCAATAGCCAGTACCACGCCACCCTTGGCAGTTCCGTCAAGCTTCGTTATTGCCATTGCAGTTACATCAGTAGCAGCCGTAAAATGTTTGGCCTGTTCTAAAGCGTTTTGCCCGGTAGAGCCATCTAAAACCAGCAGAACCTCATGAGGAGCAAACGGGATAAACTTCTGTAATACCCGCTTTATCTTATTCAGCTCATCCATTAAATGGGCTTTGTTATGTAAACGGCCAGCCGTGTCAATGATCACCACATCGCTGCCGCGGCTCATGGCGCTTTGCGCAGTATCAAAAGCTACAGCAGCAGGATCACTGCCCATGGCTTGCTTTACTATAGGCACTCCTACTCTTTCGCTCCAGATGGTTAACTGATCCACAGCAGCCGCACGGAAAGTATCTGCCGCACCTAATAATACATTTTTGCCGGCTTTCTTAAAATTATAGGCCAGCTTGCCAATAGTGGTGGTCTTACCTACCCCGTTCACGCCTACCACCAATATAATATATGGTTTGGCCGGCATTTCGCTGTCAAAAGTATAGCTTACAGCACTGGGAGCATCTACCAGTATGTTTTCAATCTCCTCCTGCAACATTTTATTCAGCTCAGAAGTGCCTAAGTATTTGTCTTTTGCTACCCGCTCCTCAATACGATTGATAATGCGTACCGTAGTTTCCACTCCTACATCAGCACCTACTAACGCCTCTTCCAGGTTATCCAGTACTTCTTCATCTAC
>DAOLFI010000316.1:0-4869 GCA_035326385.1 Niabella sp. | reverse complement strand
AATAATAAATATTTGGACAAAATTTTTGGCGTATCCAGGCAGGTAAGTCTCATCTATAGTTGACGCATTATCAATAAAAAACTTAAACCCAACATCATCATAGGTACGGGTTACATTTTTGATGAACTCCAGATTGGAATGGCTGAACTTTTGATGTAGTGATTCAATAAAGACATTACCTACCCGCGTAGCATTCGCCTGATCTTTCCGGCGTAAAGCCATCAAAGTTAGGCGCCTTAAAAAAATGGAATCGCGTTTCCCGCTCTCAAATGCTTTCATTAATTCAGGATAACGCTCGTCCGTATCATTGACGTCTGCATTTTTGGCGATAGAAAGTACTTCATTTGTTTTGAGCTTTGTTTGTGGCAAAAGTTCCCCATTAATCGCACGTATCTTTTCCAACGGCATTTTAATGATCTCCCTATCATACGTCAAAAGGCCGTTCTCTTCTCCTTCCACGTCAAACGGTTGCGTATAGATAGAGCCTGATAACCCTTCGGCTTCCAGTTGCTTCAATTGTTTGGTCATTGCCGCGTATTTAGCAGTAAGATCCTTAGGCTGCACCTCTATATAACCCCAGCCCTTTAAATCGTTCCATTCATGATAAGGTATCGCAACACCTACACCGCCAAACTCTCCACAAACCTGAGCCTTGCCGTTCTGTTTTTCACTTAACCTTGGGTTAGGATAGCTGTGTACGTCCGTCATGTCAGCACCCACATAGGCGTTAGGAGCCGGATCACGTAGCTTGTCATTTACATATAAGTATTCACCTGAATGACCGTTCACAATACGGCTAGGATCTGTCTGTTTGATCCATTTGGTCAGTCGTTCCTGATCATATGCGCCCCATCTTTCGTTAAACAGCACCCAGGTTGTGATGCAAGGGTAGTTGTGTAATTGTTCCAATGTTTCTTTGCATTGTTGTTCAAAAGCCTGTTTACTTCCTTCGGGTAAATATTGATTAGGATTTACCATATCCTGCCATACCAGCATACCGATTTTGTCTGCATGATAATACCACCGGGCAGGCTCTACCTTGATGTGCTTACGAATGGTATTGAATCCCATTGCTTTTATAGCTTTGATGTCAAAAGCCAGCGCATCATCGGTTGGTGCGGTGTACAAGCCATCCGGCCAGAAGCCCTGATCGAGTGTTCCGAGATTGTAGATATATTTATTATTCAAGAAAATACGGTCGATGCCCTTATCATCCTTTTGTATGGCAATTTTCCGCATACCAAAATAACTCTTTACTTCGTCTACCACTTTTCCGTTATGAAGTATTCTAACAACCAGGTCATACAAAAAAGGATCGTCAGGAGACCAGGGATGTACGTTGGCAACGCGGAGGGACTGTTCCTGATTAACCAGGCCAGTACTTCGTTTAACCGTTTTACCTTTTGACTTAGTGATAACTTCAACCGTGTAGCTTTTTTCATTGGTGTTTATTTTAGGTGTAATGAAAACAGCGCCATTGTCGAAATCCGGGGTAATAGTAAGATTCTGAAGATAGATATTGGGTACTATTTCCATCCACACAGTTTGCCAGATACCGCTGCTAGGCGTATAATAGATATTTCCGGGATTTAGCACCTGTTTGCCATGCGGGCCTACGCCGAAATCTGTAGGGTCATATACTTTTATCATTAGCTGGTTGTTACCGGTTATTAGCCGATCCGTGATATCAAATGTAAATTCAGTATAGCCGCCGGTATGCTGACCTATTTCTTTTCCATTCAGATATACTGTTGCCTGCCAGTCGACCGCACCAAAATGGAGCAATACCCGTTCACCACTTTTTATAAGAGGTTTAGTGATAGTTCGTTTATACCAAAGGTTCTGATCCGGCTGCAATGATTTGGCCACGCCAGATAAAGCACTTTCCAACGGATAGGGAACCAGAATAGCCCCATCATAGCTTTCAGGCTGCGGTACATCCTTTTTAGTAATAGCATATTGCCAAAGGCCATTAAGGTTCTGCCACTGTTTTCTTACCAATTGCGGCCTGGGGTATTCTTTTAATGCATTATCCGGACCTACTTCTTTGGCCCAGCGAGTTTGTAATACTATGGGGCGCATACGATTAGCCTTGTTCTGCGCCTTCACACGCAAACCCGGTAGGCTCAAAAGAAATACTATCATTATTAGTTCTAATCTTGTTTTCATATCTAATTATTGAAATTTGAGCATAGCTTCCGCTAAACAGGTTGCTTTTACAACCCTTCTAGCTATATTTTTTACTCTTTATTGGGATTTATTTGTTCGTAATAAGCTATTTATTCGAGCGGGGATCTTTTTATTCCTCTTTATTTGCTTAGATAAGCTTTTCTTTGTTATTATTTTTCTCCGATTAATAATCCAGGTCCAGGCTTTCGGCCCGTGCTATCTAACTCCAACCGGCTTTCTATATTCTTCAATTTAGCAGGCACCCCGTCCAGCATCCATTTGGGCGCGGGCTTGTCCATCAGGTAAAAATCAAAGAATTGCTTTTGTCGGATTGTCAGATCACGCTGAGCATCTGGGTCAAAAGTTAAGTGCCCCTCATTGTCATACTGGAGCATCCAGGCCTTTTTTCCTAATCTTCGCAGGGAAGTAAAAAGTTCTATCCCTTCGGAAAACGGAATATCTTCGTCATCTTTGTTGTGAACAATTAATAAGGGCGTGGTTACTTTATCGGCATAAAAGATCGGAGAATTTTCGATGTAACGTTCAGGTTTCTCCCATAGAGTTGCACCTATTCGTTGATTCAAAACTTCCATTCCATCTTGCCTACTGGTTCCCCTAGAACGAATACCAGCATACATGGAAATGTAATTAGTTAGTCCGGCTCCCTCCATAGCAGCAGCAAACAAATTTGTGTGTGTAACAAGATAGTTAGTTTCCCATCCGCCGCGACTATGACCATTTATTCCCATTTTTTTTGCGTTAACAAATGGCAAGGTGGACAAATATTCAGCAGCACTCACTATCGTGTTGTAAACACTCTCTCCTGGTTTCCCAATAGTAAAGTCAATATCCGGGGAAAAAACAAGATAACCATTACTTACATAATATGGTATATCTATTTGTCCAGAATAGCTGTAATTCGGATTAACAAACTGATGAAGGTCAGCCGTATGCTTTTCATAATAACGAAAAATTAAAGGATACTTTTTGGACGGGTCGAAATTCTCCGGCTTATACAAAATACCCTGGCCCATTGATCCATCAGGTTTATGCCAGTGAATGAGTTCTGTTGTCATCCAATTATACGTATTTTGTGGAGCGTAATCGGTTAGTTTTTTAAAAGAAATAAAATCGGTTGTAATATATAAGTTTGGCGCTTCTTTTTCCGTCTGCCTGGTAACGATGTATTTTTGCGCCAACTTTGCTTTCTGTATTGGAAATAAACCAGCATATTTACTTTCCCAAGTTCCGGAGAAAAGAGCCTGTTCCTGAACAAGCATTTTTAAAGCTGGTTTATTCCCTAATTTCAACGAAAAAAATCCATCATCTTTATTGTCTAAGTTAAAAGCACCTAGTATTAATTCGACCATTACGTTACCTATTTTTTTCCTTTCTTCTACCCTAAATACAATATTAGTGTTTAGCGAACCGGTTAAATTTTGAGGCTGTTGTTGTCCTGTTAGGTCCAGCTGCCAAATATTTTTTCTGTCAAAGACTAGGACATGTATTGAATCAATAAATTCAGGAGATCCTCCATATGTATCATACTTATCGGCTTTGTATGATTCATAGGAACTACCGGTCCATTTCGTAGTAATCAGTCCAGTTAACTGTGTTAGCTTGTGGTCAGCTATATGATAACTAAAATAATTTTTTCTATCGGCATCATAATAAAGCAAGTAAGTATTATCGGGACTGATTGTGAAATGGTATTGCTGTCTGTCATTAACCAGATTATCCTTAATTAGCGTCCGTGCCCCATCCTTTGTAAATACCAAATAAGCACTGTATTTCGCCGTTTTGTTCCAAAACCATTCTGTTTCAATATCACCCTCACTTTTTGTAAAGACGATACAGTAATCATCTTTTATTTTTGGATCACTGTCATTTTCAGTATTAGGTAATCCCAAAACAGTTTCACCCGGAACCGCCAAAAGCGACCATGATTTTTTAACCAACGAATACGAAAAAAGAAAACTCCCGGAAGAATTAAGAGTATGCAATTGTCTTGATTGCAGAATGGGGTCGTTATAACTCCATACGTCCACATTGGCCGGGTATTTTTTTTTCTTATCAGAGTGGACTTCCTTAAAATTGACAAATATTCTTTCTCCATCAAGGCTGAATCTAACTACCTGATTGATTAGTAAGTGGTCTGATCGACTGTTTTCGAGTAAAGGAATCTCAGTTGCTGTAGTGTCTCCTGCTTTATAAAACAATAACTTTTTATTATTTCCCCAATTTAATATAACGGCCATCTGTTGGTTTTTTGAGTCTATCTTTATGCTGAGATCAGCAGAACTGTCGCTATTATAAACATTATAAATTTTTCCCACTTGGAGATCGTAGCATTGCAGCTCGGCTAAGCTACCGCTATTTTTCCCTTTAACCCAAAAAAGCAAGAAAGGCCTATTGTCTTCAAAAAAATATCTTTCAATATTCTTAAATTCTTTGTCTGCGCCAGTTGAAATATATTTTATGATCGTTTTAGAGGGGCTGGTGTTTGTTTGGTAGATAATCCAATCCTTTCCACGATAACTTATTTTATCAAAACTTTTAACATTTTTAATCACATCTTGTTTTCCTCTTTTTAAATCAAAAAGCACCAAGCTTTGGTTGACTTTATAATAAAGTTGCTTTGAATCTGCAGAAAAATACAATCCATGCACGCTGGCAGTTGTTCCTAAATGGATCCGCTTT